>JAYVLC010000221.1:0-7229 GCA_043759675.1 Sphingosinicellaceae bacterium | reverse complement strand
CCGGCCCTGATCCTGTCGGGATCATCCGAGACCGAGGCGAAGGTGCGCGGATTCGGCTTTGGGGCTGATGATTATGTCACCAAACCGTTCCACCGCGAGGAGCTGGTTGCCCGTATCCACGCGGTCATCCGCCGCTCCAAGGGCCATTCGCAGTCGATCATCCGGACCGGCAAGCTGGCAGTGAATCTCGATGCCAAGACGGTTGAGGTTGACGGCAGCCGGGTCCATCTGACCGGCACGGAATATGCGATGCTTGAGCTTTTGAGCCTTCGCAAATCAACGACGCTGACCAAGGAAATGTTCCTCAACCACCTGTATGGCGGGATGGACGAGCCCGAACTGAAGATCATCGATGTGTTCATCTGCAAGCTGCGCAAGAAGCTGTCGTCGGCTTGCGGTGGTGACAATTATATCGAAACCGTCTGGGGTCGTGGCTATGTGTTACGCGATCCCGAGGATGTCATCATGCCTTTGCCGGTGCGGGTGGCTGCCTGATCGGTTTGACCTGAGTACCGATGCATGCGGGCGGTCCGGAGACGGGCCGCCCGTCTTCGTTCGGGCCGGGGTCAACCCTGACGATCGTACAGGGCGCGATAGTGCTGGACCCGGGTGACCCGCAGGCCGGGCATGCCGCTGCGGTCGACAGCCTGTTGCCAGGCGGCAAACTCCTCGACGGTCAGGCCGTAGCGCGAACAGGCGTCCTCGGCCGAGAGCAGGCCACCCTTCACGGCGGCAACGACTTCGGCCTTGCGGCGGACGACCCAGCGGGTCGTGCCCGGCGGCGGCAAGGTGTCCAGCGTCATCGGTTCGCCAAGCGGACCAATGGCCGATGCTGGCCGGAAGGACTGGTTCTCAAGCATTTCCATCCCCATGCGGGTTAACTCCTGCGAACAGTCCCTAACCTGTGGGTCGTTACGGAAGCCCTAAGACCCAAGGTAAAAATGCGGGAAACTATGGCAATGGTGGCAAATGTTCTGGTCACCCGCTATGTGCGCGCCGTGATTGATCTTGATCTTCCGCCTCCCGCCAAGGGCCGCCGCATCGTTGTTGCAATGTCGGGCGGCGTTGATTCGTCGGTCGTTGCCGCACTGTGCGCCGAGGCGGGCTACGAGACGATCGGCATCACGCTGCAACTTTATGATCACGGTGCCTCGGTCAGCCGGAAGGGAGCCTGTTGTGCCGGGTCTGATATTCACGATGCGCGGCGGGTTGCGGAAAAACTCGGTATTGCTCATTATGTCCTCGATCATGAAAGCGCCTTCCGCACGAGCGTGATCGACGATTTCGCCGACAGCTATGTGCGCGGCGAGACGCCTATCCCGTGTGTCCGCTGCAACCAGACGGTGAAGTTCCGCGACTTGCTGGGGATTGCCCGCGATTTGGGAGCGGAATGCCTGGCGACCGGGCATTATGTGCGGCGGGTGGTCGGGCCGGAGGGGCCGGAATTGCACCGTGCGGCTGACGCGGCGCGCGACCAGAGTTATTTCCTGTTTGCCACCACGCCTGACCAGCTTGATTACCTTCGCTTTCCGCTTGGCGGGATGCCCAAGTCCGAGGTGCGGGCCCATGCCGAACGGTTTGATCTGCCGGTGGCGTCAAAGCCCGACAGCCAGGACATTTGCTTCGTTCCGAACGGTGATTATGCGTCGGTGGTGCGCAAATTGCGGCCCGAGGCCGGGGCGCCGGGCGAAATCGTCGATATGGCGGGAAATGTGATCGGCCAGCATCGCGGATTGATCCATTATACCGTCGGTCAGCGCCGCGGCATTGAGATCGGCGGGCTTGACGAGCCGGTCTATGTGATCGGACTTGATCCGGCTCAGCGGCGGCTGACGGTTGGACCACGCGCTGCGCTGGCG
This sequence comes from Sphingosinicellaceae bacterium, assembly GCA_043759675.1. Lineage (GTDB taxonomy): Bacteria > Pseudomonadota > Alphaproteobacteria > Sphingomonadales > Sphingomonadaceae > JADCGM01. The sequence goes on along the minus strand of JAYVLC010000221.1, from coordinate 5,370 downwards.
GTGGCGGCGGTCGAGATCGGCGAGCCGATTTGGCTCGGCGATCCGGACGGCGCGGTGACGATCAAGGTCCGGTCGACCTCGGTTCCGGTCCCGGGTCGTGTGTCGGGCAACCGAATCGTGTTTGACAGCAGCGAATATGGCGTTGCGCCGGGTCAGGCCTGTGTCGTCTATCGCGGCGACAGGGTGCTTGGCGGTGGCTGGATCAGGCGCACCGAGCGTTTGGCGGATATTGCGGTCAGCCCGGAGCGCGCCCTCGCCTGACCAACCCGGACGGTTATACGGGCGTCACTGATGCTTGGCCGGTACTGGTGAAATATCGCTCCGAATGACCTGCTGGGTCGACGTGGATCAGGATGTCTGCGCCCGGAAATGCGGCGGAAACCGCATCTTCCAGTTCATCGACAACATCATGTGCCTGTGTGACGGTCATGTTGCCGTCGACCCAGACGTGAAACTGGATGAAATCTGTCGCGCCGCTGGTCCGCGTTTTCAACTCGTGCAGGCCGTGAACGATCGGGTGGGCAGCGACGATGGCGGTGATCTTTGCGCGGCGGTCGTCATCCCATTCCTTGTCCATCAGTATGTCGATTGCGTGCCGCGCCGCGCGCGCCGCGCCCCAGGCGAGATAGACTGCGATGAGGAAGCCAAAGGCCGCATCTGCCCTCGACAGGCCGGCAAATCGGTCGAGTGCCAGGGCCGCGATCACTGCTGCGTTGAGCAGCAGGTCCGACTGGTAATGGAGCTGGTCGGTCTGGATCGCGATTGATCCGGTGCGTTTCACCGCGCGGCGCTGGTAGGCAACCAGCCCCAGCGTTGCCACCATCGCGATCAAGGAGACACCAATGCCAAGCTCGGGGGCGTCGGGTGAAACGGGGGCTTGCAGCCGCATTGCCGCGCGCGAGGCAATCCAGGCAGCCGAGACCGAGATCAGCATTGTCTGGAACAGCGCCGCCAGGGCTTCGGCTTTGCCGTGGCCAAAGCGGTGATCGTGATCGGCCGGTTGTGCAGCGACCCAGACACCGAACAAGGTGACCAGGGAGGCGATCAGGTCGAGGGCGGTGTCTGCCAGCGACCCAAGCATAGCCACTGAGCCCGTCGAGACCGCAGCCCAGACCTTCAGTCCGAGCAACAGTGTTGCCATGGCAACCGAGGCCATCGCCGCACGGGCTGCGATATTGCCGCGGGTCGAGAGGGATAGGTCCGGCGTCACGGGTAGAGCAGTTCGGTCGCCCACGCATCATCATCGCGGGTGTAAACAAGACGATCATGCAGGCGATTTGGCCGGTCCTGCCAAAATTCGATGCGCGACGCGACGATGCGCCAACCCGGCCAATGCGGTGGCCGGGCGACCGGGGCGCCTTCAAAGCGGGCCCGGGCAGCCTCGAATCGCGCATCGAACGCGTCCCGGTCAGGCATGGGGCGTGATTGGTCGGATGCCCACGCCCCGAGTTGGGAATCACGGGGGCGGCTGGAAAAGTAGGCGTCAGCCTCGGCGTCCGATACCCGGAATGCTTCGCCGTCGACACGGACCTGACGTTTGAGCGACTTCCAGTGGAATCCCATCTGCACGAACGGATTGGTGGCGAGTTCGCGGCCCTTGCGACTTTCCTCGTTGGAGTAAAACACGAAGCCGCGTTCGTCCCAGGCCTTGAGCAACACGATCCGCACCGACGGGCGACCGTCGCGGGTCGTGGTCGCGAGCGCAAATGCGTTGGCGTCGGCTGGTTCGCTCGCGGTCGCTTCGGAAAACCAGCGTGCAAACAGGTCGAAGGGTTGGGACGGTGCCGTGATCATTCCGCACCTCCTAGTCCAACGCAGGCGGTGGAGCCAGTCGTGATAGGTCGCTATAGGGGTTTGGATGTTGCGAAAACTCGGCCTTGCCATCGTCGTTCTGCTGTCCGGCTGTGATGCGAGGTCGGCAGACGACACCGCCAATATGGTCAGCGCACCTGCGTCGGCGTTTCCCAGGCCCATGCGGCCGGTCGCGACCATTGTGAGTGACCAGTTCTCCAACGAAGACAGCCGGGACAAGGCCGGTGAGGCCGAGCGGGTGATGGACCTGATCGGCATCCGCCCGGGCATGACAGTCGCAGATATCGGCGCCGGCAATGGCTATTATACCGTGCGTCTGGCGAAACGGGTCGGCCCCGGCGGGCAGGTGCTGGCGGAGGACATTATTCCCTCCTACGTCGCTCGCCTCAAGGGCCGGGTCGAAGCCGAGCGACTTGACAATGTTCAGGTGTCGCTGGGACTGCCGCATGATCCGAGGCTTCCGATGGGCAAGGCTGACATCGGACTGATGGTGCATATGTACCATGAAGTTGCGCAGCCCTTTGGTTTGATCTGGCACTTGCACGGCACGCTTAAGCCCGGTGCGCGCCTGGCGATCGTGGATTCTGATCGGCCAACCAACCGGCATGGCACGCCGCCGACGCTGCTGCGTTGCGAATTGGCGGCGGTCGGCTATCGCCAGACAGAGTTCCACACGATTGGCGGTTCGGACGCCTATCTCGCCATCTTTGAAACCCACGAGCCGCGGCCACTGCCACAAGCGCTCAAGGCCTGTGGCTGACCGGGCTTTCTTTGCGGGTTTGCGCATCCCGGGTCAGCGGGGAGCCGTACCTTGGGATTGGCGGCGCGGTGACCGCGAAGGGTCATGGCTTGGGACTTGGGGGAACAGTGGAGGCTAGAATCGTGGCGGTCCGGCGCGCACTTTGTGCAGCGCTTGTCCTGTTGCTGGTGTCGCTGCCAGCGGCGGTCAGCGCGGCGAGCTTTGACGTACGCAACCAGCTGTGCGCGGCCGTTGTCACCGAAGACCTGGCATCGTCTGCTGTGCCCGATCTGGACTTCAACTGCGAGGTGGCTGCCACGGGATATGAGGATCGCTGGCTATGGCTACGCGTCGATGACCCAAATGCGTTGAGCGGCATGTCAGGGGATTGGCACATCCTCGTCGATCAGTCCCGGTTTGAGCGGATTTCTGCCGTGGTCGTAACAGCGGACGGCCGCGTTCGGTCGGTTGGCGGCGAGAGCGGCGACCTTGCCAAGAAATGGGCCTTGGGGGGGCACGTCCGCTTTGATTTTTCAACCGACAGCCCGCCGGTGACGGATGTCTTCATTGGCATCAAGCGGCTGGATAGCCTGCCGGTCCTGCGCAAGGTCAGGTTGCTGACGCACGACGCGCTCGAGGCGCAGAGTCGACGCTGGCTGCTGCTGATGGGCTTGTTCATCGGCGCAGTTGGTTCGAGCCTGATTTTCGTCCTGTCGCTTCGGTCCGGGGCCGGCGTGCCGCTCCGGCGGCTCTATGCGGCCTGGGCGGTCACGATTTTCCTGTACGGGCTATTCTGGAGCAACCTTGCGTTCGTCTGGCTCCCCGGCCTTGCGGGAACCTGGGGCGTGCGAATTAATTTGGTGCTCGCCAGCGCGTCGCTTGCGGTCGGGCTGGCATTTTTCATCGCCTATGTTGAGCGCGCGGCGCTGCCGGCGCTCTACCGCCAGCTGGTCCGATGGACAGCTGTTACGATCATCATCGTTGGTATCGCCGCAAGTTTTGACCAATTTGGCTATGCCGGGATCACCGACAGGGTCCTGACGGTGATCGGTCTGGTCGCTGTGCTGGTGGTCGTTGCCGGATTGGCAATCGCTTGGCTGCGCGGAAGCAAAGCCGTTATCTTTTATATGCTGGCGTGGGGTCTGCCCCTTGGGGTTGTTTTCGTGCGGTTGCTGCGCGGTGTCGGCACCGTGGAACAAGCCGATGCGATAGACTATGCGACCATTGCGGTCCTTGCTTGGCAGGCGGTGGTTCTGGCCATTGGCATTGGCGACCGCTTCCGGACATTGCAGCTTGATGACGAGCGGGCGGCGCTCGCCAAGGATCGCGCCGCAGCCAAGCACGATCTTGCCATCGTGGAGCGGGAAACGATGCGCCGCGCTGCGGAAACCGACACGCTGACGGGTCTCTACAACCGCCGCGGTTTCGTCCAGCAAGCCCAAGCGTTGGTCGCGCAGCACGGGGCTCTGGCGATCATCGATCTCGACGATTTCAAGTCGATCAATGATGGATTTGGACATGACGTTGGTGACGCGGTGCTGGTGCGGGTTGCCAAGGCCATCGCGGCCATTGTCGGCGAGACCGGCCTCGCTGCCCGGCTCGGCGGCGAGGAGTTCGCGCTGATTGGTCCGCTCGGAGCGGCAGAGTCGGCGCGTGCGGCGATTGAACAGCTGGATCTGTCCGATCTGGTCGGACGCGGACGCCGGGTGACGGTCAGCGCCGGCGTTGCAACCGGTGCGGCGCGATACGAAGAATTGTTCGTGGCGGCTGACCGTGCCCTGCACCGCGCCAAGGACGATGGCCGGAACCGGGTTGTGGTGGCCGGTACCGAAAGCTCCGTCGCCCGCGTTGTCCGTCAACCGACCGCATAGCTGCTGAGGCGGCCGCCGGCCTCGGCGAGCGCAACGAGCAACGGCGACGGTGCGAAATCGTCGCCCGGCTTGGCACCCTGATAGTGGCGCAGACGTTCGACGATATGACCAAGGCCGACTGTATCGGCGTAGAACATCGGCCCCCCCCGGTAGACCGGCCAGCCGTAGCCGTTGATCCAGACGATATCCACGTCGGAGCCGCGATAGGCCATGCCTTCGGCAAGGATTTTCGCGCCTTCGTTGATCATCGGATAGACGAGGCGTTCGAGGATTTCGGTGTCATCGATCGGGCGGCGGTTGACGCCCTTTTCGGCGGCATAATCAAGGATCATCTGTTCGACGACCGGTGACGGGGTGCGGTTGCGCTGCGCGTCATAGTCGTAAAAACCCGCACCGGTCTTTTGCCCGCGCCGGTTCATCTCGCACAGGCGATCGCGCAGCGTCTCGCCCTTAGACTTGGTGCTGTCCCAGCCGATGTCGAGCCCGGCTAGGTCGGACATCTGGAACGGGCCCATCGGCATCCCGAAATCAGCCAGGACCCGGTCGATGTCCCATGGCATGGCGCCTTCCATGATCAGTTTGTTGGCTTCGCGCTGGCGCGGTGACAGCATCCTGTTGCCGATAAATCCGTGACAGACACCGGCGACTGCGGCGATCTTGCCGATCTTCTTGGCGAGTTCCATGGCGGTCGCTAGGACATCGGGCGCGGTCTTTGCACCGCGAACGACCTCAAGCAGTCGCATGACGTTTGCAGGCGAGAAGAAGTGCAGGCCGACGACATCCTGCGGACGGGATGTGCAGGCTGCGATCTCGTCAACGTTCAGATAACTGGTGTTGGATGCAAGGATTGCACCGGGCTTGCAGATTTTGTCGAGCTTGCCGAACACATCCTTCTTGATGTCCATAAGTTCGAACACCGCCTCGATAATCAGGTCGCAGTCCGCGAGA
>JAYVLC010000220.1:0-9291 GCA_043759675.1 Sphingosinicellaceae bacterium | reverse complement strand
CCGACGGGGCAGCGATTGCCGCTGCTGCTGGTGCCGCCGCCACCGCCGATGCCGCCGCTTTGCGGGCGCTGCCAGTCGACAAATTGCTGGCAGCACCCGCCGCCAGGTTCGGACCCATTGTTGACGGGCGATTCTTTACCAGCGCGCCGGCCTATGCCTTTGCCAGCGGCGCGGCACTGGATGTGCCACTGGTGATCGGTGCCAACAGCGATGAGGGTTCGCTGATCGGGGAGGCGCGGGCCTACGAGCGGTTGGCTCAGACCGCGGGCGACCTGACGGCAGTCCGGCCGGTGTATGGCATCAACGATGACAGGACGCTGCTACGCGCGATTTTCGGGGATTTTGTCATGGTCGGCCCGGCTCGGTTTTTGGCGCGAGCGGCGGCTAGTGGTGCGCCGTCGTGGCTATACCATTTCTCCTATGTTCCAGAGGCAGCGCGCGGGTTTATGCCCGGGGCAAGCCACGGGCTCGATGTGCCGTTCGTATTCAATACGCCCGACAAGATCTCTCAGTTGGCCAGTGTCCTGACCGCCAACGATCGCGCCAAGGCGGAGATGATCAATGGCTGCTGGGTAGCGTTTGCGACCTCCGGGACCCCTTGCAACGGCAGCGCGGCGTGGCCGGCCTATGGGGCCGATGACCGGCTGCTGGAATTTGGCAGTGAAACCGTCATCCGCACCGGCTTTCGCAAGGCACAGCTTGACCTACAGGAAGCCAGGGTCCGGGCCATGGCTGCGGCTCGGGCAAAATAAATGCTCCTGCGGATCGACCGGTTTGCACCGGTCGCAATTCCGCTAGACTGATCCGATGATTCGCACCCTCGCCACTCTTGCGCTGCTGTCGCTGACCGTTGCGCCTGTCACTGCCCAAACTGCCAGTCCGGCGGCTGAGGCCCCCGCAGCCCCGCAGCCGTCGGTGCCTCCGGAGGCCCCAGTGCCCCCGCCATCGCCAAAACCAGCGACGGTCCATGTGGCGCTGACCACGGCCCAAGGGGTGATTTTGCTTGAGCTGGAAAAGGGGCGTGCGCCGGTCACGACCGCGAATTTTCTGCGCTATGTCGATCAGAAGCGGCTGGACGGCGCAGTCTTCTACCGGGCGATGAAGGCATCGGATGACGGCGCATACGGCCTGATCCAGGGCGGCGTCCGCGGTGACCCGAAGAAGGTCCTGCCGCCTGTCGCGCACGAATCGACGACCAAGACCGGGCTGTCGCACACCGACGGTGCAATTTCGATGGCGCGCCTGGCACCGGGGTCGGCGCGGGCGGAGTTTTTCATCATCCTTGGCGGGTTGACCGCGTTAGATGCCAACCCGGCTCAGTCAGGGGACAATGCTGGCTATGCGGTGTTCGGGCATGTCGCCGAGGGTATGGACGTCGTGAAGAAGATTCTGCTGGTTCCGGTATCCGCAGGGGGAACCGGGCCGATGAAGGGTCAGATGATTGCGGCGCCAGTGAAGATTTTGACGGCGCGAAGGACAAAATCGCCGCTTCCCTGAACGGACAAGTCAGAACAGACCGCCGCGGCCTGCGCCTTGGCGAAACCGCGTAGCGCCTGCAACCGCCTCCCCGCTGGCCAGCGTCGCCTGACCCAGCACAAATTCGGCGGCGAGCGCATCGGATTCGGACAAGCCCCACTGGCTCAGCAAGGAATGGCGGTCGTTGCGCAGACAGATTTGCGGGAAGGCCGCGATTTGGTGCGCAAGCGTCACCGCCGCCGGCAACGCCATTCCGTCCGGGACAACGCGGTTGGCCAGCCCGAAGCCCAGCGCCTCCTCAGCCCCGACGGCGCGCCCGGTCAGCACCATATCAAGCGCACGGGACTGGCCGATCAGGCGGGCAAGGCGGACGGTGCCGCCGTCGATCAGCGGGACGCCCCAGCGGCGGCAGAACACACCGAACACCGCCGAGGTGGCAGCAATGCGCATGTCGCACCACAGCGCTAGTTCGAGACCGCCCGCCACGGCGTGGCCCTCCACCGCTGCAATGACCGGTTTGGATAGGACCATCCGGCTTGGCCCCATCGGGCCGTCACCAGCGGGCGATGTGCGATTGCCGCGCCCTTCAGACACCGCCTTAAGGTCGGCTCCGGCGCAAAAGGTGCCGCCAGCCCCGGTGAGAACAGCGACCGATAGATCTGGATCAGCGTCAAAGCTCCGGAAGGCGTCAGCGAGATCCGCGGCGGTCAGGCGGTCGACAGCGTTGCGCACCGGCGCGCGGTCAATTGTAACGATCAGGACCGGGCCATCACGCTCGGTCCGCACCGTCACGCTGGGAACACCTTGCGCCAAGCTGTGACGGCCACGCTGGCGAACAACCCAGCCAGCGCATACGGGTCGCCAGCAGCAAAGGCCACGGCGGCCTTGCGGTCGGGAAAGTCGATGATCAACAGCGAGCCCATCGGCTGACCGTCGCCATCTAGCAGAGGCCCGGCAACAAGGATGTCGTCGACCGCGGTCGCAATATAGGCAAGATGCACTGGGCGCGTTGCCATACGCAGCTCCAGGCTGTCAGGTTTGTCGATGCAGTGGATCGCAAAATGGGCCATGGCGACAGGCTACGGGCTGTGGCAATCGACGTCCAGTGGACAGGGAGAATTTATGAACCGCGTTCTTGCACTCGCCGTCGTCGCTGCCGTTTCAGTTCCGGCACACGCCGCACTTTCACCGGCCGAGGCGCGGATGAGCGCAACAGTCGAAGCCGACTATGAACGGTCAGTGGCGCTGCTGCAGCGGCTGGTTGATCAAAACAGCGGGTCGATGAATCTGGCCGGCGTCGAAATTGTCGGAACGATGATGCGGGCGGAGCTCGAGTCCTTGGGATTTCAGGTTCGCTGGGTGCCGATGGCGGCTGCCCAGCGGTCAGGCCACATCATCGCAACCCGTGTTGGTAAGTCCGGTACCAAACGGCTGCTGCTGATCGGCCATCTCGACACGGTGTTCGAGAAGGATTCGCCGTTCCAGACCTTTGTGCGGAACGGCGACGAGGCGGTCGGGCCGGGCGCGGGCGACGATAAGGGCGGCATGGTGGTGATGGTGTCTGCGCTCCGCGCGATGAAGGCTGCGGGCACATTGAAGGCTGCCAATATCGAAATCGTGCTGACCGGCGATGAGGAAGATTCGGGCGACCCGATCGACGTCGCGCGCGCCGACCTGATCGCGGCGGGAAAGCGCGCCGATGTCGCGCTCGATTTTGAAGGGCTGGTGGTCGAGGACGGGGCCGACATGGGCTCGATTGCCCGGCGGTCGTCCAACGGCTGGACCCTCACCACGACGGGCAAGACCGGACATTCGTCGCTGATCTTTGGGTCAACCTATGGCGACGGTGCCATCAACGAGCTGGCGCGGATTATTACGACCTTCCGCAACGAACTGCCCGAGCCAAACCTGACCTTCAACGTCGGGATCATCGCTGGTGGCGCGCAAGCCTCACTTGATGCCGACGCCGTGCGGGCAACCGCTGCGGGCAAGTCCAACATTATCGCAGCAACCGGCGTCGCGCGCGGCGATTTCCGGACATTGTCGCCGGAACAAACCGCGCGAGTCCGGGCAAAAATGACAGCCATCGTAGCAGCCCATGCGCCGATGACAGGGGCCACTCTCACGTTCGAGACTGGCGGCTATCCGGCGATGGCCCCGACCGACGGCAACCGGGCGCTGCTGATGCGCCTGAACGGGATCAACCGCGATCTTGGCCTTCCCGAAATGGCCGTGCTCGATCCGTTGCGGCGCGGCGCGGGGGACATTTCGTTCGTGGCAGGCGATGTCGACGGCCTGGTTGGGCTTGGGACGTCGAGCAGCGGCGATCACGCCCCCGGGGAAACCGTCAGCCTGTCGAGCATCAAGCGCCAAGCAAAGCGCGCGGCAATCCTGATGAGCCGGTTGGGTCGGGAAAAGCGATAGCGCCTAAATGTCGGCCGCCAGATTGAGGCTGAAGCCCCTTGGGCGATTGTAGACGAAGGCCCCGGAACCACCGACGGCCCAGCCGTAATTGTTGAAAACATTGACGGCCTGGGCCCGGACGGTCATCGGCGTATCACCAGCCTTGAAGCGGTAGCGTGCCCCGAGCGCGAGCACGGCGCGCGGCGGAACCACCAGTGCCGTGGTGGCGCTGGCATAGCGGTCGCCCGTACTTTCGACAAACGCGTCGACGGACAGGCCCTTCACGGCGGCGATACTGTAATCGAGACTGAGAATTGAAAACCGCGAAATCGCCCCGACCGGCCGGTTGCGAATCAGACCAGCATCAACCTCGACACCACTAACCTTGGCATCAAGCAGGATCGTGCCTGCAACGACATTCAATCCCTTGACCACCTCACCGGCCAGGCTGAGTTCGAGGCCGCGATGGCGAACCTCGCCCAATTTGGTGAACAGATTGGCTGCGTTGAGATTGTAATAGGGCTTCTCGACCTGGAACGCGCCGATGACCAGCTTCAGGTCGGGATCGATAGCCCAGCGGACCCCGGCATCAATCTGGCGTGTGCCAATCGCCGGCGGGGCCTCGTCCTTGTTGGTCGCGTTGTTGGGTGCCGCCGCACTCTCCTCCAGCCCGCGCGTATAGCCCGCATAGATCGCCAAGGATTTGGTCGCGTAAAGTGCAGCGGTGCCGTTGAACAGCACTGGCCTCCCGGTCGACGTTGGCAGGGCACCAGTCGGGGTCCGGGTCCTTTTCTCATAGTCAGTCTTCTGCACCCCAAAGCTCAATTCGCCGATGTCTTTCCATTGGCCCTGATAGCTGACGCCGCCGGTCTTCTGGCGGACGGTATCGCGGGTCTGGGCGCCAAATGTGAATGTCGGTTTGGTAACAAAATCCGGCACGCCGATCCGGTCCGCGCCGAGTGGAATGACATCCGAGCCACCAAAGCGCCGCTTCTGCTCGCGCCCCCGGGCGGCCAGCGTCAGCGTGTGACGGCGCGGCCCCTCGGTCAGGGCCCGTTGCAAGCGGATTTCACCCGACGTTGAGGCAAACTTCTGCGGCGCATCGGCGATGATCAGGTGGTTGGCTGAAACGCCGTTCCGGTCGGTATCGAGGAACAGGTCTGAAAAGCCGGTGTCGGACACCATGGCCGACCGGAACACGCCACCACGCAGAATCCAGCCACCAAGATCAGCGCGGGCGAGGACGCCATAATTGCCAATCCCGCCGCTGTTGTCGGCCCAGGGTTGTCCGTAGAACCGGCGACGCTTGATCTTTTGCGGGAGGAATGCACCGCTCGAAAAAATGACCGGCTGGGCTTCGTCGTCCGCAAACTTGATGTGACTCCAAAATGGCAGGATTTCAACACCCTCGGCCGGACGCCATCGTGGCAGGACGGCAAAAGACTCGTTGCGCGGAGTCCCGCCAAATACTCCGTGTTCGCGGTAGATGCCCACGCCGCCTGCAATGCCGAGCACGCCCTCCACGATTGAAACCTTTGCGTCCGCCTCGACCTGCCAGCCGCCATAGGGTCCGTAACCTGCCCCCACACTGAGGATATTGTCATCCCCGGCACGGCGAATAGCATAATCGCCAATGCCGGTCGGGGCGGGGAATGGATAGCCCTGCGCCGACAAACCAACCCGGACAGTGCGGCCTTCGAGCAGCCGGTTGGTGACAAAGGCCTGCTGGTCGAAATACAAGCCATCAATGCGGACATTTCCAGCGTCGACCGGCGAGAAACCACGCACGTTGTCGGGGCTGTAGAGGCCGACACTTTCATTGCCGACAGTCGTCCCGAAGGCGTCGTCGGCGCTCTTGGTGGCATTGTCATCAACACGCTGGGCCAGACCAGGCACGGCAGACCCAAACGCAACAATCGCAAGCAACGCACACCGCATATCGAACTCCCGAGGATTTGTGCCATCATAGGAGTCGGTGTAGCAGCAGTCTAGGACACCGGTTTGCTGTTGGTCGCGCCGAGGCGGCAGTTGGTGGGTCGCGCTTTAGTTTGATGCCCGATATTGGGATTGCCAAGGTGGAATGCGCTCTAGATCCGGGAGAGCAGGCTGAATGATGTATTTTGTTGATAGTGCGGAGCTAAGTTTCGACGAGCATGGGGCGCAGCGCTTTTACAACGCCGTTGCTGACGACCTTTCCAGCTTGAGGGCTGTCTTGGATCATTTGCCGACTGATCGAGCAGGCACTCGCCTTAACGGTCTTGATGACTTGCGCCCTTTTCTTAGGTCTAACGGCTCAATCGGCTCGCTAGCAGGGGATTTGATCGGATCAATGGGCAGGGCGGTCCGGGCCATTCTTTTCGACAAAAACGGAGCGTCCAACTGGTCTTTGGCGTGGCATCAAGATCGAACGATTTGTGTTGAGCAACGAATAGAGGTCGAAGGTTTCGGCCCTTGGACGCAGAAAAGCGGAATGCAGCATGTCGCTCCACCGTTCGACATTCTGTCCCGAATGACAACCCTGCGGGTCCATTTAGATGACGTTCCCGTAGACAACGCTCCCCTTCTAATTGCACCAAGATCGCATCGTGATGGCCGGATTCTGGAACACGCGATTGAAGAAACGGTGAAGCGATGCGGGGTTGCCACCTGCTTGGCAACAGCAGGAGACATATGGGCGTACGCGACACCGATTCTGCACGCATCCGAGGCGGCGACATCGCCAGCGCGGCGACGGGTTTTACAAATCGATTTTGCCGCAGAGGACTTGCCAAGTGGCTTGAAATGGCGAGGCGTCTAATGCCCACTTGTCGGTACGAGCAATGGCCGATTAAACGCCCGAAACCTTCGCGATCAGCGCCGATAGACATCGCGGCGGTTGCCGATGCGGATCACGGTGATAATCATGACTCCATCTTCAAGGTCAGCGATGATCCGCCAATCCCCGACTCGATATTTCCAGAAATCACCGAATTCCTTGCCGCGGAGCGCTTCTCCGATACTGCGCGGGTCATCGAGCAAGCAGAGGCGATCACGCAGAAAGACCAGGATGCGCTTTGCGATCTGGGCATCGAGCTTGCGAAGTTGCTTCGCGGCGCTGTCGGCGAGCTCAACCCGCCAAGCCATAGTCGCCCAGCAATACGCTCAAAGGAACGCGAGCCTCGGTGCCCGCCCGAACGCGAGCGCGAATTTCGGACGACAAATGCGCGTCCTCCAAATCATCAATATGCTCGACAATGGCTTCAATGGCGTAAAAGGTCTTCGAACGCCCCGTCAGCGTCGAAAGTGTCGAAAGACGATCTTCAACTTGCGCAGGGAGGCGGAGCGACATTGGCATAGTTCGAGCAATAGTGGCGCGATACGTGTATTGCAATGGGGGTATATGTCGGCAACTCGGCGCGCGGTATCGCAAATTGAGCGGCCAAATTCTTATCGCGATCAGAAGTTCAAACTGAGACACTACCGATTGGTTGCAAGCTTGACCGACGGAGGGCGGTTCGCTACACCCCCACGCTTTCCGGCAAGACCGAACCGAACACAAGGAACGACCAAGATGTCGCGCGTTTGCGAGCTGACCGCCAAGAGCCGTCAGGTGGGCCACAATGTCTCCCACGCCAATAACAAGACCAAGCGGACCTTTCTGCCCAACCTGCAGAATGTGTCGCTGATCTCCGACGCGCTGCAGCGTTCAATTCGCCTCAAGGTGTCGATGAATGGCCTGCGGTCTGTCGAACATGTCGGCGGCCTCGACAATTGGGTGCTGAAGACCAAGGACGACATGCTGAGCCTGAAGGTTCAGCGCCTGAAGCGCGAGATCGCCAAGAAGGTTGGCGAACAGCCGGCAGCCGCCTGAGCCCGGCCATCAGCGCAAACAAAACGGCCGGGTGACCCCCGGCCGTTTTGCTGTTAGCCGTCTGGCATGAGTGAACAGCGCACCTTTGCCGTTCGTCCGGCGGTCGAATCCGACCGGGCTTTGATCACGGACATGTTGGTGCGAAGCTTTTGGGACGATCCGGTCATGACCTGGATGTTTCCCGACGAATCGGTGCGCCGGATCAAGATGCCGCGCTTTTACGAACTGCTGTGGATGACGATTTTCCCTGACGGTGGCTGCGATGTGACCTGCGGCATCGAATCAGCGACCTTCTGGAATCCGCCCGACAAATGGCAACTGCCACTGACGACTTTGCTAAGCCATGCGCCGCGCATGATCGGTGCATTTGGGACCGCATTACCCCGCGCGTTGCGACTTCTGCATGCCATGGACGCCGTGCACCCGGCAGAGCCGCATTGGTATTTGAACATGGTCGGTACCGACCCTGCGGTGCAGGGGCGCGGGTTTGGCGGTGCGGTGATTCGGGCGCGCCTGCGGCAATGCGATGCAGAGGGTCTGCCCGCGTTGCTCATCTCCTCCAAGGAAAGCAATATCCCGGTTTATCGGTCACTTGGTTTTGAGATTACCGGAGAAATCATCATTCCCGACGGCCCGCAACTTTGGCCAATGCTGCGCCAGCCAGCCTAACGAATCAGCTCGAATTTCAGCAGCAGCGTGCGCTGCGCCTTGTTCTGGTTGTCGTCGCTGATCAGGTAGACGAAGGTCCGCAAACCGCTGCGGCGGACGGCGATCCCCTCCATGTTGTCGACCGTGAGCGGTGGCGCGAATCGCGCAATCTCGCGCGGGACCACGACGTCTCCTGCCTTCGTGCTGCTGAAATCTGCAATCGCTACGACTGCGCTGGCCCCTTCGCTTTTGCTGAACCGGCGGTGCAGAATCAGGGCACGGCCGCCGCCCAAGCCAACAGCATCAGTCGGCGCAAATCCACCCGGCGGGCGATAGCCAAACCGGATGTCCTGCCCGCCAATCGTCAACACCGCCTCGCGGATGCCCGGCGCAGCTTCGGCATCCTCCGCTATGGTCAGGTCAGTGTCGGGCCCGATGGCAGCATGGGTCTCTGCACCGCCGTTCCTTGGCCAGTCCGCCATGAACGCCGGTCGGATAACCGCAGTCGGCAGGCCGCCAAAACTTGCCGGCCGGGCTGGATCAATCCCCGAATAGCGCTGAAACCGGTGGTCTTGCTCCATCGCAACAACTGCCGTGCCATCAACACCAAGCTCAACTGCTTCAGCATCTGCCGCCGATTTGGAGACGGGCGGGCGACCCTGCGCGTCAAGCATCGGCGCGAGGTGGACGTTCGACACCCCGGTCAGCCGCTCGCCTTGTTCAACGAGCCGGAAGCCCATCCACATGCCGGTGTCCGAGACGGCAAGCGCCCACCCATCCTTCCGGACCCGCAGACCCGAGAGGCCGCCAAAGGCTCGGGCGCGGCTGCGCAACACCAGCCCGCCCATGTAGCGGAGTTCGCCTGCTGCAACGGTCGCCGGGTCGGTTGAAAGCGGCACAGGCGTGGCAACGAC
>JAYVLC010000219.1:0-13028 GCA_043759675.1 Sphingosinicellaceae bacterium | reverse complement strand
AGGTGGATCGGTGCGTTGGTGGAGCCGCCGATTGCCGAATTGACGACGATGGCATTGAGGAACGCATCGCGCGTCATGATGTCCGACGGTTTCAGGTCTTCGTCGACCATCTCGACGATGCGAAGGCCGGTTCGGTATGCATTTTCCTGCCGGTCGCGGTAGGGCGCGGGGATGGCGGCAGAGCCGGGCAGCGACATGCCCAGCACTTCGGCGAGGCTGTTCATCGTCGTCGCGGTGCCCATGGTGTTGCAGTAGCCGGTCGAGGGTGCCGACGACGCAACCAGCTTGATAAACCCCGCATCGTCGATCTCGCCGCGGCTCAGCATCTCGCGCGCCTTCCAAACGATCGTGCCACTCCCGGTGCGTTCGCCCTTGTGCCAGCCGTTGAGCATCGGCCCGACCGACAGCGCGATGGCGGGCAGGTTGACCGTCGCTGCAGCCATCAGGCACGCCGGCGTTGTCTTGTCGCAGCCGATGGTCAGCACCACGCCGTCGAGCGGATAGCCGTAAAGCACTTCGACCAAGCCCAGATAGGCGAGATTTCGGTCGAGCCCTGCCGTCGGACGTTTGCCGGTTTCCTGGATCGGATGGACCGGGAATTCGATCGGAATGCCACCGGCTTCGCGGATGCCGTCACGCACCCGTTCGGCCAGCACGAGATGATGGCGGTTGCAGGGGCTGAGGTCGGATCCCGTCTGGGCAATGCCGATAATCGGACGCCCCGAGCGAAGTTCGTCGAGGCTGAGCCCGAAGTTCAGATAGCGCTCAAGATAGAGCGCCGTCATGTCGATGTTCGCTGGGTTGTCGAACCAGGCAGCGGAGCGGCGATGTCGGCGGGGCGGCGTTGACGTCATCATCGCTTGTATATACTCATACAAATGCAAGATCAACCGGCGAAGGATGTGCTGTGGCTGGACTTCCCATAAATTCGGCAGGTGCTGCAGCTGCGCCTGTGGGCGGTGCGCTGATCGCCGCCGCGCTGGTGGCCTGCTTCGACGCTTCAGCAGTGGCGAAGGGCGTTGTCGATTGCCCGCCTGTCAAGTGACGATCGAGCCCCGCCTCGTCTGGCCCGTCGGTGCCTTGCTCGGGGAAGGGCCGGCGTGGTTCCCGGACGAAGGGGCCTTGCATTTCGTCGACATCAAAGGCCGCAAGCGGCACCGATACGTGCCGGAAAGCAATTTGAAGGAAACGACGGAATTCGAAGGACAGCCCAGCTTCATCGTCGCTGTGAGGGACGGCACAATGCTCGTCGGGTCAGGGGCCCAGCTCGTGCCGATCAGGCGGAGTGGCAAGGTCGGCGCGCCGATTGCCGAGGTACCCATGCCCGCGCACAACCGCACCAACGACGCGACCGTCGACTGCCATGGCCGCTTATGGTTCGGGACGATGGACGATCATGAGCAGCGGCCCACGGGTGCCCTCTATTGCCTCGACAAAGGCGCGCTCCATCATGTGGGCGGCCAAGCTGTGGTTACGAACGGCCCGGCAATTTCGCGCGATGGCAGGACGCTCTACCATGTCGACTCGGGCGGGCGAACGATCTGGCGTTATCAGGTTTGCGACGGGCCGGGCATCGACGCGGGCGCGGTTTTTCTGAGGCTGACCGAGGCCGATGGCTATCCTGATGGTGTCGTGCTCGACAGCGAGGATTGCCTGTGGGTCGCGCTCTGGGACGGCTGGGGGGTTCGACGCTATGCGCCCGACGGGCGCTTGCTCCTGACCGTTGCGCTGCCTTGCGCGCGCGTCACCAAAATTGCGTTTGGCGGCCCTGATTTGCGGACGGCTTACGTCACCACCGCGCGCGTCGGGTTAGACGCCGCAGCAGCTGCGGCCCAGCCGCTGGCCGGCGGCCTGTTTGCCTTCGATGCGCCCGTGGCGGGAAACCCGCTGCCGTCGGTCAGCCTCTCCGCATGAGCTGGCATGTCGCCGGAGACTGGGGCACGAGCCGCCTGCGACTGTACCGGATTGAGGGCGGGCACGTCACTGAGCGGCGTGAGGGGCCGGGAATCGGCAAGCTCACGGGCTCCCCCGCAGAGGTGCTGCGGGCGGCGCTCGCGCCCTGGCATGGCGCTTCGTCCCCGACGCGCATCGACCTATGCGGCATGGCGGGGTCGCGAAGCGGGTTGTACGAAATCGCCTATGTCGATTGCCCCGCCAGTGCCCGTGACTGGGCCGGTGCGGCACCTGCGCTCGCCTTCGACGGCATCGCCTTGCGGATTGCGCCGGGTCTTGCCTGCGCCGATGCAGCGGGGAGGCCTGATGTCATGCGCGGCGAGGAAGCGCAGATCTATGGGGCGCTCGCGCTTGAACCGGCGCTTGGTCAGGGCAGGACCCGCTTCGTTCTTCCCGGCACGCACAGCAAATGGGTTCGGGTCGAAGACGGAAAAATTGTCGGGTTTCGGACCTGCCTGACGGGCGAACTCTTCGCCCTGTTGCGCGACCGCTCGACCTTGCTCGCGGTCGGCAATGCGGACGATTCGGCCGATGATGCGGCGGGCTTTGCCGACGGCTTGGAGCGGCCCGTCAGCGGCGCGGGCCTGCTCGGTACCTTGTTCGAGACCCGCTCGATGCAATTGCGCGCTGGAAAGTCACCGACCTGGGCGCGCGGTTTTCTTTCAGGGCTGGTGATCGGCAGCGAGATCGCCGACATGCGCGACGCCGACGGCTTGCTCGACAGGATCATTTTGATCGGTGCTGGCGGCCTGACGGCGCGCTATGCGTCTGCCTTGGCGCGTTTCGGCGTTGCGTCACGGGAAATGGATGGCGACGCCTGTGTCTTGCGCGGATTGGAGTTGATCGATGCACACGGTTGATGCGGTGCTGGCGACCGGCGCGCCGCCACTGGTCGCGATCCTGCGCGGGCTGACCCCTCCGGACGCTTTGCCCGTAACCGAGGCGCTGGTCACGGCGGGCATCAGGCTCATCGAAGTGCCGCTCAACTCGCCCGACCCGTTTGCCAGCATCGTGGCCATGCAGGCGGCGTTCGGCGACAGGGCGCTGATCGGGGCAGGGACGGTGCTCGACATCCATTCGGTTGATCGTCTCGCCGACACTGGCGCGAAACTGATGGTGACGCCCAACACCAACCCTGAGGTCATTGCGCATGGTGTGGCGCAGGGGCTCGAGGTCATGCCGGGTTTCCTGACCGCCACCGAAGCCTTTGGCGCGATCCGCGCGGGTGCGCGTCGCCTGAAATTGTTTCCAGCCTCGGCGATGTCACCGGCCTATCTCAAAGCCTTGCGCGACGTCATCGACCGCAAGGTGGGCCTGTGGGCGGTCGGCGGAACCGACGCCACCAACCTTGCCGCATGGCTATCGGCGGGAGCCGAAGGGCTGGGAATCGGTGGCGCGCTCTACCGGCCGGGCGACGATGCCCGAACAGTTGCCAACAAGGCAGCAACGCTGGTCGCTGCTTGGCGCGCGATCGGCCCGGCCTGACCGACCCGACCGCGTCATCCGTAGATCCGTCCTGTCCGGCGGTGGCGGATTTCTGGGGGTCTCGCCCGGTCCGTGCGTCGCTGGTCGGGGAAAGAGGATTCGAACCTCCGGCCCCTGCCTCCCGAAGGCAGTGCTCTACCGGGCTGAGCTATTCCCCGTCACGCGCCGATGCAAGCATAGCGATTGGGCGATCAGGCGGCAAGCCGGGTCAGCTCTGGGCGTGCGACAGCATGTCACCGATGCGAACGAATTTCTCGCGCGGTGCGCCGGACCGGGCGGCGGCGACTTCGGCCGCATCGATTTTCTGCCAGTCTGCGAATGTCACCACATACAGATCGCGCTCGGCAACAAGCCGGTCCAGCCCGTCGCCGCCATCTCGGGTCCCTTGCGGGTCATCCGCTGCGATCAGGTCGGCAATGCCAAAACCGTCCGGGCGATTGGTGCCGATGGTGCCGGTCGGACCACGCCGCGCCCAGCCGACGGCATACAGACCGGGGGCGATCCGGCCATCCAGATTGGCAAATCGGCCAAGGTCGGCGTCATAGGGCACGCCCGGGATCGGGTTGGTCCGATAGCCGATGCAGGTGACGATCATCCCGCAGTCAATCGCATAGGTCTCGCCGGTTCCGGTGGCGCGCCCGTCGGCTCCAAGTTCGGTGCATTCAACAATGAGCCGTTCAACCTTGCCGTCCCCCTCGACGGCGCGAGGCTGGGCGAAAAAGTCGAAATGCACCCGCACCGGCTTGTCAGTCTTGCTGCCGCCCGCTGCAAACTGGCGCAGCAGGCCAACCACCTTGCGCAAGCCCGGCTCCAGCGCCGCATCGCTGTCCAGCGGAGGCAGATCCTTCGCCCAGACAATCGGGTGGGCGCGCGCCAAATGCCCCATCTCGCCAAGCTCTTTGGGCGTGAAACTGACCTGATGCGGCCCGCGCCTGCCCACGAGATGCACGTCGCGGACCGCCGAGGCTCCCAGTGCATCGAAGGCGTGGCCGACAATGTCTGACCCGATGAGCTCGTCGGGGGTCTTTGCCAGCAGCCGCACCACATCAAGCGCGACATTGCCGTTCCCAAGGATCGCGACGGCGTCAATATCCAGCGGCGGCGCGAGATCGGCAAAATCCGGGTGCCCGTTGTACCAGCCAACAAACGCTGCCGATCCAATCACCCCCGGCAAATCCTCTCCCGGGACACCCAATTTTCGGTCGGCGGGCGCGCCGGTGGCGATCACGACCGCATGATAGAGACCGGTCAGCTCCTCGATCGTGATGCCTTCGCCAACATCGACATTGCCGACAAAGCGGACGTTGCCGCTCAGCGCTGTCGCTTCATAGCGGCGGCTGACGGCCTTGATTGACTGGTGGTCCGGCGCGACCCCGGCCCGGATCAGGCCGAAGGGTGTTGGCAACCGGTCGATGACATCAATGCGCACCCCGTCGCCGAACTTCTTCTGCAATGCCTCGGCGGTGTAATAGCCAGCCGGGCCTGAGCCGATGATTGCGACGTGCAGCATAGGTGCGCCTCCCCCGAACGAAACGCCATGCTGCGGCAGCGGCGTGGTTTGCGTCAAGCCGTGCTGCTGCTACACGCTGCGCGCTATGACCGCAGACATCAGCCTTATCCGCAATTTTTCCATCATTGCCCACATCGACCACGGCAAATCAACGCTCGCCGACCGGCTGATTCAGCGGACCGGCGGGCTGACGGCGCGCGAAATGTCCGAGCAGGTGCTCGATAATATGGATATCGAGAAGGAACGCGGCATCACCATCAAGTCGCAGACGGTGCGGCTTGACTGGAAGGGTCATGTCCTGAACCTGATGGACACGCCGGGGCATGTCGATTTCGCCTATGAGGTCAGCCGCAGCCTTGCGGCGTGCGAAGGCGCGCTGCTGGTCGTCGATGCCAGCCAGGGGGTCGAGGCGCAGACGCTGGCCAATGTCTATAAATCGATCGAGCATGACCATGAGATCATCCCGGTCATCAACAAGATCGACCTGCCCGCCGCCGAACCCGAACAGGTGCGCCAGCAGATTGAGGAGGTCATCGGCCTTGATGCGTCGAACGCTGTGCTCGCCAGCGCCAAGACCGGCATCGGCATCGAGGATATTCTCGATGCCGTGATCGAACGCATCCCGGCGCCAAAGGGCGACATCACCGCGCCGCTGAAGGCCATGCTCGTTGACAGCTGGTACGACCCCTATCTCGGCGTTGTCATCCTGGTGCGCGTCATCGACGGGGTGCTGAAGAAGGGCCAGCAGATCGCCATGATGGCGGCGGGCACCACCCACCTTGTCGACCGGGTCGGCGTGTTCCGCCCCAAGATCGAGATCATCGAGACACTGGGTTCCGGCGAAGTCGGCTTTATCACCGCGCAAATCAAGGAAGTCGCGCAAACCAACGTCGGCGACACCATCACCGACGCCAAACGCCCGACCGCGCAGGCGCTCCCCGGCTTTCAGGAGGTGCAGGCGGTGGTGTTCTGCGGCCTGTTCCCGACCGACGCTGCCGACTTCGAGAAATTGCGCGAATCATTGGGCAAGCTCCGCCTGAACGACGCCTCGTTCAGCTTTGAGACCGAATCTAGCGCCGCGCTCGGCTTCGGCTTCCGCTGCGGCTTCCTTGGGTTGCTGCATCTGGAGATTGTGCAGGAGCGGCTGACGCGGGAATATGACCTTGACCTGATCACCACCGCGCCGTCGGTCATCTATAAAATCCACATGCGCGATGGCACCGGGCTGGAGTTGCACAACCCCGCCGACATGCCCGATCCGTCGAACATCCTTGATATGGAGGAGCCGTGGATTGAGGCGACGATTTATGTGCCTGATGAATATCTCGGCTCGATCCTCAAACTCTGTCAGGACCGACGCGGCATTCAGAAGAATCTGACCTATGTCGGCGGCCGGGCGCAGCTGACCTATGAGCTGCCCTTGAACGAGGTGGTGTTCGACTTCTACGACCGGCTGAAATCCATCTCGCGCGGCTATGCGAGCTTTGACTATGTGCAGATCGGCACGCGCTCGGGCGACCTGGTGAAGATGACGGTGCTGGTCAACGGCGAGCTGGTTGATGCGCTGTCGATGATCGTCCACCGCGCCCAGGCCGAGCCGAGGGGCCGCCACATGTGCGAGCGCATGAAGGACCTGATCCCGCGCCACCTGTTCAAAATCCCGGTGCAGGCGGCCATCGGCGGCAAGGTGATCGCGCGCGAAACGATTGCTGCGATGCGCAAGGACGTGACCGCGAAATGCTATGGCGGCGACATCAGCCGCAAGAAGAAGCTGCTCGACAAGCAGAAGGAAGGCAAAAAGCGCATGCGGCAATACGGGAACGTGGACATCCCGCAGGAAGCGTTTATTGCCGCGCTCAGGATGGGGGAGGAGTGAGGCGGCCAGTCGCTAGCGACGCGGCTGCGTAGCAGGCGTTAGCTAACGGTGGACTCGCCGAACGCCCGGACGGCGGGGCGGCGCAAGGCCCTCAGGCCGCAGCGGCGAACCCGACCGACGACAGCGCGAATTCACTTCGCGCTTCTTTTTCTACTGCCAGACTATTTTCGTCAAACGCCGCTTGGCCGCTTGCCCCGCCCCCTGCTAAACCCTCGCGGATTGGTCAGGGGAATGCAGTGCCGACGCTGGAGTTCAAGGGGAAGCCGTTCGTCTATTCGCACCATATGTCGGTGCCGTTCCGCCAGCTCGTCATCGACGCGGACAAATCGCTGCCTGCGGACGGCAACGCGCCCTCGCTCGACGACAATCTCATCATCCACGGCGACAATCTGGAAGCGCTGAAGGCGCTGCTGCCGCGCTATGCCGGCAAGGTCGACGTCATCTACATCGATCCGCCCTACAACACCGGCAATGAGGGCTGGGCCTATAACGACAACGTCAACGCGCCGCAGCTGAAGGACTGGCTCGGCGAGGTCGTCGATGCAGAGGACATGGAGCGCCATGACAAGTGGCTGTGCATGATGTGGCCGAGATTGCAGCTATTGAGTGAGCTTTCGAGTCCATCAGCCATAATTTTTGTCAGCATCGACGACAATGAAATGCACCGGCTTCGTGCGCTTCTCGATGATGTTTTCGGGGCGGAAAATTTCCTTGGCCAAGTCACAGTCGAAGTTAACCCGAAAGGCAGGGGTCTTAAGGGGTCGGATTTCGCCAAGACGCATGAATATATCGCTACCTATCAGTCGGGCGCGAGGAATTGGCTGCTTGGAACGGAGCGCGATGCAGAAAAGGAGGCGCGCGACTTCCCTCAAAAAGATGCCGATGGTCGCTTCAGAATCTTGGAACTGAGAAATACCCACAAGGAATTCGGAAAACACAATCGAGCAAATCTGTCTTATCCCTTGTATGGTCGCCCCGACGGAACGGTCAGTCTCGTCGATGAAGGCGGCTTGCGAGAAATCTACCCAGTCTGGCCGGACGGATTTGAAGGGTGCTGGACCTGGGATCGCAAGGCAGTCGCGAAGAACGGCCACTTGCTCGTTTGGAAGGGGGCTGAAGGGCGCCCTGCCGTCTATCGCAAGGGATACTCTCGCCTTGCTAGCGGCGAACTTGTCCGATCAAAGCTCACCACCATTTGGAAGGATCGGCGCTTTCACACAGAAATAGGAAACGCCGAGATCAAAGAAATTGGCCTAGATTTCATGCACCCAAAGCCCGTGGCCTTGGTTGAGGAGGCGCTTTCTTTCTTCCCATCGGACGACATCCTTGTTCTTGACTCGTTTGGCGGCTCGGGCACGACGGGCCAGGCTGCTTTGGCGCTCAACAAAGCCGACGGCGGCAACCGCAAATTCATCCTGATCGAAACCGAGGACTATGCCGACACGCTGACCGCAGAGCGCGTTCGCCGGGTCATCAAGGGTGTGCCCGCCGCCAAGGACGCGGCGCTGAAAACAGGACTGGGCGGGTCGTTCACCTATTGCGATCTCGGCGAGCCGATGGACCTCGAACGCTTTTTCGGTGGTGAGGGGGTGCCGCCGGCGTTCGGGCAGGTGGCGGACTATGTCGCCTATACAGCGACGGGGCAGACGCTGGAGAAGGCACGCGCCCTGGAGGGCGGCCCCCACGCCAACCCTCCCCCGGAGGGGGAGGGAGCAGGCCCGGGCGATGGATTTGTCGGATATGCGGGCGGGTATCGGCTGCATCTGATCTACCGGCCCGACGCAGCGTGGATGGCGTCGGATGCGGCGATGCTCGACCTGACGCGGGCGGAACGGGTCGCGGCGGCGGCCAGGGCGGACGGCGGCAAGCCGGTTCCGCTGTTCGCGGCAGGCAAATTTATGGGGCAGCGCGCGCTAACCGACCTCGGCATTACCTTCTGCCAATTGCCCTATTCGATCCATCGCATCCTTGGCGACGGCAGCGAAGGCGTCAGCGGGACCGAGACGGCATGATATCGACGCGCTATTTCACCGAGCAGGTGCTGCGCAAGCGGCCGTATCTGACCGACGACATGTGCCGCGCGGTTGTCGCCGATCCGGTCGCGCGGACGGTGCAGCCAGATGGACGCATCCGCCATTGGGGACGCGTGCGCTTGGCAAATGAGAGCGAGGCGCGCATCCTGCGCGTCGTGACGCTGGAGGATGGCGCGACGCTGCACAACGCCTTCCTCGACCGCAACTTCCGCGAGGACGAGCCATGAAACTGCATTATTATCCAGAGACGGACAGTCTGTATATCGAACTGAAAGCCGGGCCGGGAACCGAAACCCGCGAGATCGCCGACGGGCTCAATGCCGACCTCGATGCGTCGGGTGCCGTGGTCGGGCTGGACATCGACCGCGCTTCCGAAACGCTTGATCTGACCACGCTCGAAGCCGTGGCGTTGCCGTTTGCGTCGCTGAAGGCAGCGTGAGGCTCAAGGACTATCAGCAGGAAACGCTGGAGACGCTGGCGGCGTTTCTGGCGCTGCTTGATGGGGCGCGGGCCGATGATCTGGCAACGCGCAAGGCGCTCGCGGGTGTCGATGCGGTCATTCGCGCCGGACTTGAGGCGGGATTGCCCGACCCAGTGTCCGCCGCTTGGGTCAAGGCGCAGGCTGAGGGTGTGGCCGCTTCGCCCGATCCGTGGCGGCCGCTCGCCGACGGGCACGGCAAGCAGGTGCCGCACGTCTGCCTCAACCTGCCGACCGGTTCGGGCAAGACGCTGATCGCCGGACATGCGGTCGGGCGAATCCTGACCGGGCTGGACAAGGCGATGACGGGCTTCGTGCTGTGGGTCATGCCGTCCGACGCCATTTACAAGCAAACCCGTTCGGCGCTGCGCGACCGGGGCCACGCCGTGCGGCAGGCGCTGGAAATCGCCAGCGGCGGACGGCTGAAGCTGGTCGAGAAGGGCGGGAATTTCACCCGCGCCGACGTCGAGAGCGGCCTCGTCGTCATGACGCTTATGCTGCAATCGGCGCGGGCGAAGAAGGAAAGCTCCGAACAAAAAACGCGCAAGGTGTTCCGCGAGGGCTGCAACTACGCGAGTTTCTTCCCCGACGGCGACGACCGCATTGCGGCGCAGGCGTTGAAAGCGCGCCTCCCCAATCTCGAAATGCAGACGCTGGCCGATGGTGCGCCGGGAGCGGTGGTGCAAAGCCTCGCCAACACGTTGCGGCTGATTCACCCGATCATCGTGATGGACGAGGGCCACACGGCCTATTCCATCGACCGCCGCCGACTGCTGGGCGACCTCAACCCGCGCTTCATGCTCGAACTGACCGCCACGCCCGCGCGCGAGCATTCGAATATCCTCGTCAAAATCGGCGGCAAGCGGCTGCGCGATGCCCAAATGATCAAAGCCGGGATCGAATTGACGTCGGACAGCAAGGCCGACTGGAAGGGCACGCTGAAGGCGGCGCTGGACCAGCGCGAAAAGCTGGAAACGGCCGCGCGCGTCAACCGCGCGAGAAGCGACCGCTACATTCGCCCGATCATGCTCGTCCGTGTCGAACGCACAGGCAAGGATCAGCGCGATGGCGTCAATATTCACACGGAGGACGTGTACGAGGAGCTGACCAATCAGCTCGGGGTGCCCGCCGACTGGGTGCGCCGTCAGACTGCCGTTGATAAGGAACTTGACGACCAGTTGCTGTGCGAGACGAGTCCGGTGCGGATCATCATCACCAAGGACGCGCTCCGCGAGGGCTGGGACTGTCCGTTCGCGTCGGTGCTGGCGCTGTTGTCGCGGACGCAGGCCAAGACCGCGATGACGCAGATGATCGGGCGGGTCATGCGTCAGCCCTATGTGACCTATACCGGTGACCTGGCGCTCGACAGTGCTTGGGTGTTTTGCTGCGACCTCGGGGTTCAGGACGCTGTGGAGGCGGTGCGCAAGGGCCTCGATGACGAAGGCATGGGCGATTTGCGTGACTCGGTGCGCGGGGCTGACGTGCCGGTCGAGATGCGCAAGGTTGAGCGGCGCGCGGCGTTCAAGGCCGAGCGCATTTTCGTGCCGACGGTCACTCATGCCGACGTCAAGGGCGGGTTTCGCGCGCTGGATTTCGATGCGGATATTCTCGGCGCGCTTGACTGGAGCGCGTTGCGCTATGGCGGGGCGGCGACGCTCGACCTGAGCGAACTGGGGGGGGCGCGGGCGCGGGCGAGGGCGAGGCTCGACTATGGGGCAAGCGGACAGATCGAGCGGACCGGGGCGGTGGCGCGCGAGGAACTGGCGACCCGGCTCGACCGCCCCGATCTGGCGCGGCGGCTGCTTGGCGTGATCCCCAATCCGTGGGTGGCGATGCGGCTGGTCGATGCAGCGCTTGCGGTGCTGCGGGGGCGCGGGATTGCCGACACCGAGATTGCCAAGGGACGGCTCGACCTGATCGACAGCATGGTCGAGGCGCTGCGCGAACAGGTCGATGCGCTGGCGCGCGCAGTGTTCGAGGCCAAGCTGGCGGCGGGCACCATCGCGTTCCGGCTGCGCGGCAAGGCCTTCGACTGGGAACCGCCGCACAGCTTCGAGATGCCGTTCAGGCCCGGAACGGACATGTGGGAGGTTGATGACCATAGCGACCGGCTGAAACGCTCGCTCTTCGAGGACGGCATCAAGCAGGGGGAAATGAACCCGACGCTGGAACGGCCGGTGGCGCTCTATCTCGACGGCAACAGTGCGGTGGCCTGGTGGTGGCGGCTGACCGCGCGGCGCGACTGGGGCCTGCAGGGCTGGCGGCGCAATCGGGTCTATCCCGACTTCCTGTTGCAGCTGAACGGCGAGGGTACTCGACTGCTGGTGCTCGAAACCAAGGGCAAGCAGCTCGCGGGCAACGAAGACACGACTTTCAAGAACGACCTGATGGCGGCATTGGAAGGGGCCTATGCTGCCCCCTCGCCGGGCGAGGTCGAGTTGTTTGGCGAAGGACTCGACGCGATCCGGTTCCGGATGCTGATGCAAACCGGCGACTGGCGACCGCAGCTTGCCGGGGAACTGGCGGGTTAGGGAGCTCCACAACCCCGCCGACATGCCCGATCCGTCGAACATCCTTGATATGGAGCAGCTGTGGATTGAGGCGACGATTTATGTGCCCGATGAATATCTGGGTTCTATCCTCAAACTCTGTCAGGACCGGCGCGGCGCTCTGCGGCCGTTCGTGCAAAGCGTTGCCTCAGCGCGCCAGATAGGCGTCCAGTGTTTCATGAAAATGGCGGATGCGGCTTTCCTGATAGCGGGCCAGCGTCACGCCGGGCTTTCTGGACGCGCGCAGGCCCTTTTGGATCCGACGCAGATTCTCGGTGTCCTGGTCGGCAACCATCGCCGCCGAACCGAGTTCGGGCGCGTCGCCCCAATTCTGGTCTTCGCGCAGCATTGTCATCGTCGCTGGTGCCGGGTGACTGCCGTCCGGGGCCTTGGCGAACAGGAACATTATCTCCATCAGCGACCGCTCCGGATCATCGCCAAGCGGGCGGAAGCGGTAGGTGATGGGCAACGCCTGCCCGCCCCACGGCACCATATTCGGGAACAACATATATTCGATCAGATCAAGCGACTCGGTGTCGCTGAGCGCGGACATGTCGCGCCCCGACGAGCGGGAAATTTTCTCGCGCGCCCGCTCGGCCAGCTTGCCGCGCGCCGTCTCGCCAGCCCCGACCTCAATCGGCTTCCCGGCAAAGAACGGCACGTCGCGCCGCATCTCGGCAATGGTGCGATCGGCAGAAATGCCTTTCAGCGCGGGCGACGGTACGCCCTGAACGCTGATCATCCGGCTGACGTGCCGGACGCCGGGCCAGATGTCATATTGCGTGTTGGAATCACCATAATAGCCAAGAACTTGCGGGTGCGCTGACGGCACATGATAGGCCTCGACGAAGGCTTCCATCGCCAATTTCCAGTTGCACGGCATGATCTTGGCGACATGGGCCGCCAGATAGCGATCCTCCAGATTGAAGTCGGCGAAATGAGCCGGAAGAGTCTCGAGATAGCTGTCGAGTGGCTCACAGTCAGGATCGAAATTGACGAATATAAATCCGCCCCAGGTGCCGGTTTTTGCTTCGGGCAGTGACAGGCTCGCTTTGTCGACGTGGGGGAAGTCCCACTGGCCCGGGATGACGGCGAGTTTTCCGTCGAGGGTCCACGTCCAGCCGTGAAAGGGGCAGCGCAACTG
>JAYVLC010000218.1:0-27392 GCA_043759675.1 Sphingosinicellaceae bacterium | reverse complement strand
CCGGGCATCGGCCTATTCCATGTGACCCGCAACTACCCCGCTACCGGCAACAATGCGCTTGGCTTCGTGCGCGATGAAACGCCGGGAAATACGCCGAACGGGACCTTTGCATCGTCTCCAATCGCCAACACGATCTATTCGCCGTCAATCACGCTGCCGGGCACCGGGGCGATCTCGCTCAACTTTGATGCAGCCAATTTCGGGCGCGGCGACAATTTTTACGACCGCTTCGATATCGGGATTTTCGTCGATGGCACCCACTTTCTGAAGGCATCGAGCTACCTCGGCTACTCGGTGCTGGGCGCGCTAACCTATCCGCAGGACAATGGCTATAATTCGCTAACGGCCATCATCAGCGATTTCGCGGGGCAGTCCGTCCGAGTGTATATCCACTACAATCTGGTCGACGGCGCTGACGACAATTTTGCCGGCGGGCGGCTCGACAATCTGAG
This sequence comes from Sphingosinicellaceae bacterium, assembly GCA_043759675.1. Taxonomy (GTDB): domain Bacteria; phylum Pseudomonadota; class Alphaproteobacteria; order Sphingomonadales; family Sphingomonadaceae; genus JADCGM01. The sequence continues at coordinate 26,940 of JAYVLC010000218.1, read as the reverse complement.
CGTCACCGACGACAATCCCGTGCCAGAGCCCGGCATGGTCGGACTGCTGGGTGCGGGCTTGATCGGCCTCGCCTTCGCGCGCCGCCGGACGCGTTGAATTTCAGCGCTGCCGGTAGCCCGGGAGCGCCCAGCCCCTGGCCAGCGCCCCGGCGCGGAGCGCAAAGCCTGTGCCCGCTCCCATGAGACCTGCGGGTAACAGATCAAGCCCGAGCGCCGACAGGCCGGTGAATACCCCCGCCGCCAAAGCCGCTGCCGACACATAGATTTCGCGCCGCAGCAGGATCGATGGCTCACCGGCCAATACATCGCGAACGATGCCGCCAAAGCTCGCGGTCAATACCCCCATGATGATCGATGCGATGGGCGGGACACCGAAGGATGCAGCCTTGGCGGCACCCAGCACAGCATAGACCGCCATGCCGACGGCATCCATCCAGAGCAGCGCCGCAAACGGCCAGCGGTTCGCGCGCGTCAGCCACACCGCCGCTGCGATCCCGAGACAAACGGCCAGATACATGTTGCTGTGTACCCAGAACACCGGCGCGCCGATGAGCAAATCGCGCAAGGTCCCGCCGCCAACGCCGGTGACTGCGGCAAAGAAGGCAAAGGTAACGATTGTGTGCTTTGCCCGCGCTGCGGCAAGCGCACCCGACGCCGCGAACACCGCAACACCGGCATAGTCGAGGACCGCAAGCGTATCCGTGAGCGTCACGACAGCGCCTTGTCGGCCGTCCGCGCCTTGATCCGCGCGTCGATCACCTGCTCCAGCACGGTCAGCGGCACCGATCCGAGGCGAAGCACCTCATGGAATTCGCGCGGGTCGTATTTTGCGCCAAGCGCGGCTTTGTAGCGATCCCGCAGCTTGACCCACTGGGTGTGACCAACCTTGTAACTAAGGGCCTGGGCCGGGCCGACGCTATACCGCTCGCACTCGCGCCGGGAACGGCCACGTGCGAAACCTGTCGTTGCGACCATATAGTCGGTCGCGGTCTCGATGCTCCAGCGCTTGTAATGGATGCCGGTGTCGACCACGAGCCGGGCGGCCCGGAACAGGAACGACTGAAGATAGCCGGCCCGGCCCAGCGGATTGCCCTCATACAGACCAAGCTCATCGGCAACCTGTTCGGCATAGAGCGCCCAACCCTCGCTATAGGCCGAAAATCCGCCGCGTTTGCGGATCAGCGGAATATCACCTGATTCCTGCGCCAGGCTGATCTGTAAATGATGGCCGGGCACCGCCTCATGATAGGTCAGCGTTGGCAGCCCGTATTTCGGCCATTCATGGGTATCCTTGAGGTTGATGTAATAGGCAGCCGGTCGGGAACCATCGAGCGCGGCCCCGTTGTAATATCCGTTCGATGCCCCATCCTGGATGAACACCGGCACGCGCCGGACCTCGATCGGCGCCTTGGGTAGGGTGGCGAACACCTGCGGCAGGCGGTCGTAGGCGACCTTGATCTGCGCGTTCAGGGACTCGAGCAAGGCGGCGCGACCCGCATCGTCATTGGCGTACAACTGGTCAGGACGTTCGTTCAGAGCCGTCAGCCGGTCACCAACGCTACCGCTCGCCATGCCTTGCGATTTCAGGATTGCATCAATCCGCGAACTGATTTCGGCGACCTGCTCAAGACCAAGCTGATGAACCTCTGCCGGGGTGTATTCGGTGGTGGTCGATGATTTTACCCCTGCGGCATAATAAGCATCACCGTCCGGGAGCCGCCAAACACCAGCCTCATGCGTTGCCTTGGTCCGCAAGGCTGAAATCGTTTCGATATGACGATCAAGCGCCGGGAACACCTTGCCCTCGACGATCGCGACCGCGCGGCTGCCATAGTCAGCGGTGAGGCCGGCAGACCTAGCCCGCCGCACGACCGAGCCAACAAGGATGGTGTTGGCCGCTGGCTGGCCACGCAGCGCCCTCAACTGCTGGAGGGCAACATCGAGCGCAAAGTCGGGTGCAAAAATCCCGCGTGCCGCATCGGCTTTCTGACGATCAAGACTCTGATCGAGGGCGACGGCAAACCCTTCAACACGGGCCAGATAGCTCTCGGCATCGTCAGCCACGACAATCTTGTGCTGCGAATCGAGAAAATCCGGGATGCTGCTATACGGCCCCTGCTGCTGCGAGATCACATAAGGCTGAAAATTGCCGCCCGCCGACCCGAAGGTGAACCGTTCAGTGTTCGCAACGGTGCGGCTGAGCTGAAACTTCACAACGTCATAGTCGAGCGCCGACCCTGCCGAGAGCGTTGACCGGTCAACCTTTAGCAACCGAGCCAGCTGGTCCTTCGCCTGCGCCAGCCGTTGCGCCTTGCCCGCGGCGGAATAGTCGTCGAGCTTGAACTTCAACGCGGCGCGGTCGCCCTTGTCGAGGCCGAGGCTGGTGGCTCCCTGCGGGCTGGCGTCAACGCCTTCATAGAAAAACTGGTCCAGCAGCGTCGTCAGGCTGGCATCCGGATCGGTCGCCGCGCGGAGCGGCGTCGGAATCGCGGCGAGGAGGGCGGCGGCGCTGGCCGATGCCAGGAATTCACGGCGGTGCATGGTGGCCTCATATCTGGAATAGCTGATGCGCGCAGCTTAACCAGCGTTCGCGGTGCCCGATAGACTGTTGCTTGCACGGGGTTGCGCAGTACCATGACGCCATGACCGAACGCGGCTGGGAGTTCTGGATCGACCGCGGTGGCACCTTCACCGATATCGTGGCGCGCGCTCCAAACGGGACGCTGACGGTGCGCAAATTATTGTCGGAGGATCCGGGGCGATATGCCGACGCGGCTGTCGCTGGCATCGACGCGATATTGGGCGGCGCGTCCGCCGCAATCGATGCCGTGAAAATGGGTACCACGGTCGCAACCAACGCCCTGCTTGAACGGCGGGGCGAGCCGGTCCTGCTGGCGATCACCAAAGGATTTGGTGATGCTTTGCGGATCGGGAATCAGGCGCGGCCCCGGTTGTTTGATCGGAAAATCGAGCTGCCCGCGCCGCTATACGCTGAAGCTGTCGAGATCAGTGAACGCGTCACAGCCGAAGGTGTCATCCTTTGCGAACTCGACGTCGCTGCCGCGCATCACGCGTTTGCAGCGGCCTTTGGGCGGGGCCTGCGCGCCGTTGCAATCGTGTTGATGCATGCTGACCGATTCCCGGCCCATGAAGCCGCGCTGGCGAAGATCGCGCGTGACGTCGGCTTCACCCAAATTTCGGTCAGCCACGAGATGGCACGGCTGATCAAACTGATTCCGCGCGGCGACACCGCCGTAGTCGATGCCTATCTGTCCCCGGTCCTACGGCGCTACGTCGATCAGGTGAGCAGCCAGCTTAGGCAGACCCGTCTGCTGTTCATGCAATCAAGCGGTGGCCTCGTCGCAGCCTCGGTATTTCGCGGTAAGGACGCGGTTCTGTCGGGCCCGGCAGGCGGTATCGTTGGCATGGTGAAGACCGCAGCGGCTGCCGGGTATCGCCGCCTCGTCGGATTTGACATGGGTGGCACCTCGACGGACGTGTCCTGGTATGCCGGGAACTATGAACGCTCGGAGGAGACCGAGGTTGCAGGCGTCCGGCTTCGCGCGCCGATGCTCGCTATTCATACCGTTGCGGCGGGTGGCGGATCGATTTGCAGTTTCGACGGTGCACGGCTTCGGGTCGGGCCGGACTCCGCCGGGGCTGTGCCGGGGCCGGCCTGTTATCGGCGCGGCGGGCCGCTGACCGTGACTGATTGCAACGTCCTGCTGGGAAAGCTGCGGCCCGAGTTCTTCCCCAAATTGTTCGGCCCCAGCGGCGATCAGCCCATTGACGTCGAAGCTGTCCAGATAGGCTTTGCCGAGCTCACGGACGCGACCGGCCTATCAGCCGAAGCGCTCGCCGAAGGATTTTTGGCCATCGCAGTGGACAGCATGGCCCGCGCCATCAAGCGCGTCTCGGTCGAGCGCGGCCATGATGTAGCGGACTGCACCTTGATATGCTTTGGCGGCGCAGCTGGTCAGCACGCTTGCCTTGTCGCTGACGCGCTCGAGATCGGCCGCGTGATGATCCACCCGCTCGCCGGGGTGCTGTCAGCCTATGGCATGGGCTTGGCCGATTTGCGGGTGACGCGGCAGGATGGCGTCGGGACCGATGTCTCTGCGGGTGGCTGGGTGCCCCTTGCCGCAATCGCTGCCGACGCGGCTCGGGCCGAGTTGGCAGCGCAGGACGTCCCGGTTGCCATGGTCACCACCGAGCAGCGGGCTCGGCTCAAATATGTCGGGACCGATGCGCCGCTCGACCTGCAATTGAATGATCGGATGCGTGAGGCATTCGACGCGGTGCATTTACAACGCTTTGGGTTCAGCGATCCGGCGCGGGCCGTGACGCTCGATGCGATTATCACCGACGCCATCGGGCATTCGTCCGATAGTCCACGACCGCTGCGCAGCCAGAGCAACGTCGAAGGACGCACCCCGGGCGACACTGCGCCCGTCGACTTCGCTCGGGATGAGCGGGGTTGGTTGGTTGTTGATCGAGAAAAATTGCGCCCCGAAGCCACTGTCCCCGGCCCGGCGATCATCACCGATCCCACCGGTACAACGATTGTCGAGCCCGGCTGGACCGCGCGTCTTGATGTCCAGCGCAACCTGATCCTTGAACGGACCACGCCGCTCGATCGCCGCAAGGCTATCGGCACCGAGGTCGATCCGGTGCGGCTCGAACTATTCGCCAACCGGTTCATGGGTATAGCCGAAGCGATGGGCGCAGCACTCCAGGCCACGGCCTATTCGGTCAACATCAAGGAGCGGCTGGATTTCTCTTGCGCGCTGTTCGACCGCACCGGCGCGCTGATCGCCAACGCACCGCATATGCCGGTACACCTCGGGTCGATGGGCGACAGCGTGAAGGCGGTGATGCGGCGCGGCGCCTCGGTTCGCGGTATCCGGGTCGGCGACGCCTATATGCTCAACGCACCCTATAATGGCGGCACCCACCTGCCTGATGTCACCGTGATCGCTCCGGTGTTCGACGATGGCGAGCTGGCCTTCTGGGTCGCAGCACGGGGGCATCAGGCCGACATCGGCGGCATAACCCCGGGGTCCATGCCCCCGACAAGCCGGACTGTCGAAGAAGAAGGCGTGCTGATCGATGACGTGCTGCTCGTTGATGCGGGGCTTTTCCTTGAAGTCGAGGCGCGCGCGTTGCTGGCGTCAGGCCGCTGGCCGGCGCGCAATCCGACCCAGAATATCGCAGACCTGAAGGCACAGGTTGCGGCCTGCGCCACCGGGGCCGCCGAATTGCGGCGGTTGGTATCCGAAGCCGGGCGCGACGCGGTCACGGCCTATATGGGCCATGTTCAGGACAATGCCGCAGAGGCGGTGCGGCGCGTGATCGACCACTTGTCCGACGGCGCGTTCGCGTACGAACTCGACAACGGATCGGTCGTGAAGGTCGCGGTGACCGTGGATCGGACGTTGCGCACCGCCCGGGTCGATTTCACGGGGACCAGTCCGCAACAACCAACCAATTTCAATGCGCCCCTGTCCGTCACCCGCGCGGCAACGCTCTATGTGTTCCGGACGCTTGTTGATGACGATTTACCCTTGAATGACGGGTGTATGCGGCCGATCGAGCTGGTTGTACCCGAAGGGTGCATGCTCAACCCCGGCTACCCGGCAGCGGTCGTTGCTGGCAATGTCGAGACCAGCCAGGTGATCTGTGACGCACTCTATGGTGCCATGGGCGTGATGGCAGCAAGTGCGGGGACCATGAGCAATTTCACCTTCGGCAACGACACCCACCAATATTATGAGACGATTGCCGGTGGGTCCGGGGCCGGTCCGGATTTCGACGGCGTCGGGCCGGTGCAGACCCATATGACGAACAGCCGTCTGACCGATCCGGAAGTGCTCGAGACTCGCTTCCCGGTCTTGCTGGAGGAGTTTGCGGTCCGGTCGGAGTCCGGCGGTGCGGGTCGCCACCGTGGCGGGGATGGTGCCATCCGCCGTATCCGGTTCCGCGAGGCGATGACCGCGAGCATATTGTCAAATCGCCGCCGCGTTCCACCGTTCGGCTTGGGCGGCGGCGACCCCGGACTGGCCGGGCGCAATGCCATCGAACGCGTAGGCGGCGCGATCGAAGAGCTGGGACCGACCGCTGAAGTCCAGATGAAAGCCGGGGATGTTTTCGTGATCGAAACGCCGGGCGGCGGAGGGTATGGGCCATGCTGACGCTTGTCGGTATCGGAGTCCTTGTTCTGGGCTTCCTGCTGCGCATCAACGCGCTGCTGGTCGTCGCGGTTGCGGCGCTCGTGACCGGTTTTGCAGTCGGGCTGGAGCCCCTCGCGGTAATCGCTGCGTTTGGCAAGGCGTTCAACGATGCGCGCTATGTCAGTGCGATCTGGCTGGTCCTGCCGGTCATCGGGCTGCTGGAGCGCTTTGGTTTGCAGGAACGCGCCAAGCTGCTGATCGGTAGCATTCAGGTTGCCACGGTCGGGCGGCTGTTGCTCGCCTATTTCATCATCCGCCAGCTGACAGCCGCCGTCGGGTTGAACTCGGTCGGCGGGCAGGCCCAAACGGTGCGGCCGCTGATCGCGCCGATGGCCGAGGCAGCTGCCGAGCGCGAGGGCCCCTTGCCGGATGCCGAGCGGGAGAAGGTCCGCGCAATGGCTGCGGCGACCGACAATATCGCGCTGTTTTTTGGCGAGGACATTTTTCTCGCCATCGCCTCGATTCTGCTGATCAAGGGCTTCCTCGAAGCCAATGGCATCATTGTCAGCCCGCTAGAATTGTCGATATGGGCGATCCCGACAGCGATCGTGGCGCTGGTGGTTCACGGCACCCGGCTGCTTTGGTTCAAACCGGGAGCAGCGCAATGATCACGCTCGCGACGGTTTATAGCCTTGCCGGACTGATGTTTGCAGGGGTCGCCGTTGCGTCACTGGTTGACCGCACAAACACCCGTCGCTGGACGACCGCATTGTTCTGGGCAGGACTGGCGCTGAGCTTCCTGGCGGGCGATCAGCTGGGTGACCTTGGCAACGGATTGCTGGTGATCCTGCTGGTCGCCGTCGCCGGGACGGGTGGCTTGCGGGCCGGAAAACCGGGAACCACCTCGGTGCAGCAGAGAACCGGAAGCGCGCTGCGGCACGGCAATGCGCTGTTTCTCCCGGCGCTGATCATCCCCGCGACCGCTCTGCTCGGGACGCTGCTGCTCAAGGGCAGCGGTTGGGTCGATCCAAAGCAGGTGACGCTGATATCGCTCGGCCTCGGCGTGATCCTTGCCCTTTTGGCAGCCGTGATCTGGCTGCGTCCGCCCGCGCTCGCTCCGGTCGAGGAGGCACGGCGCCTGCTTGATTCGATCGGCTGGGTGGCGATCCTGCCGCAAATGCTCGCAGCACTTGGGGCGGTGTTCGCGCTCGCAGGCGTCGGCGATGCCGTTGGCAAATTGGCGACGGATTACGTGCCGCTGACCACGCCATTTGCGGCGGTCGCGGCCTATGCGCTCGGGATGGCGCTGTTCACGATGGTCATGGGGAATGCCTTTGCTGCCTTCCCGGTGATGACCGCTGCCATCGGTCTGCCAATCGTTGTTAGGCAGTTCGGGGGCGACGTAACCGTCGTCGCCGCCATTGGGATGCTGTCGGGATTTTGCGGCACGCTGTTGACGCCGATGGCGGCCAACTTCAACATCTTGCCGGTGGCACTGCTCGACCTGAAGGATCGCAACGCCGTCATCAAAGCACAGGCACCGACGGCGTTGATCATGTTGGCCGTGAACATTCTCCTGATGTACAGTCTGGCGTTCCGATGACGCCCGAACTCGCCTCCCGCTTTGCGCGTATCGCCCTTGGCCATGTCGTCCGGGAATATCCGCACAAGCTCGATCATGTGATGGACGGCCCTGACGATGTGCGGCGGCCGCGCGATCTGCATCCGATCTTCTACGGCAGTTTTGATTGGCACAGCTGCGTGCATAGCCATTGGCTGTTGGCACGCCTGCTTCGCGCCTGCCCCGGGATTCCCGAGGCTCCGGCCATAGGCGCGCTGTTCGACGCCCAGTTCATCGCCGTCAATGTCGACGGTGAACTGGCGTATCTGAATGCCCCGTCGTCGCGCGGGTTCGTGCGGCCCTATGGCTGGGCCTGGTTGCTGAAACTTGCGGCGGAACTTCGGCTGCACGATGCGAGCTGGTCAGCCACGCTGTCGCCGCTGTCGGCTGCATTCGCGGCCCGCTTCGCCGACTTCCTGCCCAAGCTGACCTACCCTTTGCGCGTCGGCACGCATTTCAACATCGCCTTCGCGCTGCGCCTTGCCCTCGACTATGCCGATACCGAATTGGCCGGGCGGATCGGCGACCGCGCACGGCTTTGGTTCGCTGGCGACCGCGATTGTCAGGCGTGGGAGCCCGGCGGTGACGAATTTCTGTCGCCGGCCCTGTGCGAGGCGCTGCTGATGCGGCGCGTGCTGCCCGCAAGCGGATTTGCCGCCTGGTTTGCGACGTTCCTGCCGCGGGTCGGCACCTCCGAACCCGCCGCGCTGTTCACGCCCGCCACGGTCAGCGACCGCAGCGATGGAAAGATCGCGCACCTCGACGGTCTCAACCTCAGCCGGGCCTGGTGCTGGCGCGAACTGGCGGCGTCGCTGCCTCCTGCCGAACGCGCCGCGGCCCTTGCGGCCGCTGATCAGCACCTGGCCGCCAGCCTGCCGCATATCTCGGGTGACTATATGGGCGAACATTGGCTGGCCACCTATGCGGCCCTAGCGATGTTTGCGGAGGCCGACGCATGAGCGGTCACCACCACCATCACCACGATCACGCAGACCATAGCCGTGACTGGCGTTACGTCGTCGGTATCGCGCTGAACCTGCTGTTCGTAGGTGCCGAGGCGATTGCCGGACTTGTCGCAAACTCAACGGCGCTGCTTGCTGATGCGGGGCACAATCTGTCGGACGTGCTCGGCCTTGCGCTGGCGGGAGGCGCTGCATGGCTGGCCAAGCGCAGCGGCGGGCCGCAACGCACTTATGGCTTTGCCAAGGCGACCGTCCTGGCCTCCCTCGCCAATTCGCTGATCCTGATCTTTGCCTGCGGAGCCATCGCGCTGGCCGCCGCACAGCGTTTCAATCAGCCTGCCGATGTCGCAACGGGCCTCGTCATCTGGGTCGCGGCAGCTGGTGTGCTCGTCAACGGCCTGACGGCGTGGTTGTTCATCGGTGGCCATGACGTCAACGAGCGCGGTGCGTTCCTGCACATGGCGGGCGACGCTGCGGTGTCGTTCGGCGTGATCCTCGCAGCCTTGGCGATGCGCGCCACCGGCTGGCTGTGGCTTGATCCGGCGACCAGCCTCGCCATTGTCGCGGTCATTCTCCTGTCAGGCTGGCGCCTCCTGCGCGAGTCACTCGACATGGCGATGGATGTAGCGCCCAAGGGCATGGATGTTGGCACCGTGCGGGAATTCCTCGCGGCGCAGCCCGGGGTCGTGGCGGTGCACGATCTGCATATCTGGGCGATGAGCGCCCGGGAAACTGCCTTGACGGCACATATCGTGCGGCCCGGGTCGGACGATGTCGTGCTGCGCAGCCTCGCCCGGGCGCTTGAGCAGGAATTCGGGATCGGTCACGCGACACTGCAAATCGAAGCAGCGCATCTCGGCGACTGCCCTTCCGGCAATTGCCGTTAGCGCAGGTAGCGCAAGGCCACGAACTCGGGGAGGCGGTTCGTCGAACCTGATCGCCGCCCAGCCCGCTGATTAGTCAGGTCGCTCTCATCCGCCGCTTGTGGCAATTGAGCCGCAATCCGGATTTTGTGGGTTGGGCAATCGAATGACGGTCGGACATTTCGACGTGGTGATCGTGGGGGCCGGGCTATCGGGCATTGGGGCCGCGGTTCATCTCCAGACCAATTGTCCGGGGCGGACCTACACGATCCTTGAAGGCCGCGCCGCGATTGGCGGGACCTGGGATTTGTTCCGCTACCCGGGCATCCGGTCGGATTCGGACATGTATACGCTCGGCTATTCGTTCAAGCCGTGGACCGATGCCAAGGCCATTGCCGACGGCCCCGCGATCCGGTCGTATATCTGTGAAGCAGCGCACGAGCACGGGATCGACCCGAAAATCCGGTTCGGGCATCAGGTGACCAGCGCTGATTGGTCGACGGCAGACGCCCGTTGGACGGTTGTCGCCAATCAGGCTGGCGAGGTCCGTCGCTTCACCTGCAATTTCATTTTCATGTGCAGCGGCTATTATGACTACGCTGGCGGCTACACCCCAGATTTCCCGGGAGCCTCGCAGTTCAAGGGCGATATCGTCCAGCCGCAATTCTGGCCCGAGGCGCTCGACTATTCCGGCAAGCGCGTCGTCATTATCGGCAGCGGCGCAACCGCAGTCACGCTGGTGCCGGAGATGGCAAAGACCGCCGCCCATGTCACGATGCTGCAACGCTCGCCGACCTATGTGGTATCCCGTCCTGCCGAGGATGCGTTTGCCAACCGGTTGCGCCGCTGGCTGCCACCGATGCTGGCCTATGGCATCACCCGCTGGAAAAATGTGCTTTTGGGTATGTGGTTCTATGGCTTGACGCGGCGAAAGCCGAAGCTGGTCAAGGAGCGGATCATTGCCATGGTGCAGGCAGCGCTGGGCCCCGATTATGACGTCGGGAAACATTTTACGCCGCGCTACAATGTCTGGGATCAACGGCTGTGCCTGGTGCCCGATGCCGACCTGTTCGAAGCCATCAAGTCAGGCCGGGCTTCGGTGACGACCGACACCATCAAGTCGTTCACCCCAACCGGGATCGAACTTGATTCGGGTACCATCATCGACGCCGACGTGATCGTCACGGCAACCGGCCTGAAACTTCAGCTGCTAAGTGGCCTTGTCGTTTCAATTGACGGCGTCACGACCGACATCGGAAAATCACTCGCCTACAAGGGGATGATGTATTCCGGCGTGCCCAATCTGGCGTCGTCATTCGGCTACACCAACGCGTCATGGACGCTGAAATGCGACCTGACCTGCGAATATGTCTGTCGGCTGCTCGATCACATGGAACGGACCGGCCTGCGTCAGGTAACGCCGCGCCGAAATGATCCGACGGTCACCGAAGAACCATGGCTCGATTTTTCGTCCGGCTATGTGCAGCGCTCCATTGCGGCCTTCCCCAAACAGGGGAACAAGGCACCATGGAAGCTGCACCAGAATTACGCGCGTGACATCATCACTCTCAAACTCGGTGCCCTCGACGATGGCGTGTTGGAATTCTCCAACCCTGTATCGGCACAACCCCGCATTGCAGCGTAGCCGAACAGCCCCAGCCCCGCTATGCTGCTATCGTGAGCGAAGCGGACTGGGACCAGTGGATGGCGTTGGCGCAAGCGGGCGATGCTGCCGCCTATCGGCGGTTGCTCGGTGGCATTCAGCCTTGGCTGCTGCGCTATTATGCCCGTCGCCTGCCGCCATCGTTCGTCGATGACGCCGTTCAGGACGCGCTCGTTGCAATTCACACCAAGCGCCACACCTATGATCCAGCCCGGCCTTTCGGTCCCTGGTTGTCCTCTGTAGCGCGGCATAAATGGATCGACCGATTGCGTTCGATGGGACGTAACCAAACCGATGCGCTGAACGAAGAGATAGCCGTGCCCGACCATGAATCCGCTGTGACCTCCGCCAATGTTCTGGCCCGCCTGCTCGGTGGACTAAAGCCTGCGCAGGCGGCCGTGATCCGGCTGGTGAAGCTCCAGGGACTGAGCATCGAAGAAGCCGCGGCGGCGACCGGCCAGTCGGCGAGCCTGGTGAAAGTGAACATCCATCGCGGCCTCGCGCGCCTGATGCGCGACGTGCAGGAGGACAGCGATGCCGACTGAAGGGTTGGTTGATAGCCTCGTCGCAGACCTGAAGCCCGTCAGCGGTCCAAGGTTCTGGCGCGATGTCGGGCTGCTGGCGCTGCTCGCAGTCATCGAACTCGCGGTCTATATTGCCATCGGCCATATGCGCCCGGACATTGGTGCCGCGATGGCCGAGCCGTCCTGGTGGTGGAAGCTCGCGTCTGCTGTCGCTGTCGCACTGCTGGCAACCGTCATCGCGGTTCGGTCATTTTCCCCCGGACAGGATGTCAATCGTGGGCGACAGGCCCTTGCGCCGCTGATTGTCCTCGTGATCATCGCCGGTTGGGTGATCAACGCCATGATGGACATGATGGCACCGCTGATCGACCGGCTGCACTGGCAGGCCGGGCTCTATTGCGTTGGCGGGGTGATCGGCCTGTCGGTGGTCCCGATGCTGGCAATGGGGCTGCTGATGCGCCGGGGTGCCCCAACCAATCCGGAACTGTCAGCAAACGCCGCCGGTCTGGCCGCTGCCGGTTGGGGAACGGCGGTCTTTGTCTTCCACTGCCCGCACGACGATGTGCTGTACATCGAAGTGTGGTACACGGTTTCCATGCTGCTGGTCGTCGGCGCGTCCCGGCTTGTGCTGCCGCGCCTGACGCGCTGGTAAGCGAAGAATGATCGCCCCGGTGTAACCGGTCTGCGTAATCCGACGAAGGTAGGCAGGACACCCTGACCGGAGACTGACCGATGCGCCGCCTGCTATCATCCACCATCCTTGCGGCCGCCGCGATTGGTGCGGGCGCCGCATATGCTGCTGATGCGAAACATCCAACGGTGGTCGAACTCTACCAGAGCCAAGGCTGTTCGTCCTGCCCGCCTGCTGCCGCCAATGTGAACGCGCTGGCTGGTCGCCCGGACATCCTCGCGCTGTCGTTTGGCGTGACCTATTGGGACGATCTTGGCTGGAAAGACAGTTTCGCATCGCCGCAATTCACCGCCCGCCAGTGGGACTATGCGCGTGGCCTGAACCACGCCAACGTTGCGACCCCGCAGGTCGTTATCAACGGGCGCAGCGACATCGTCGGCAACGACCGCGGCAGACTTGACGCCGCAATTGCCGGTGCTGATCGTGGGACTGGCGGCCCGGACCTCGACATCGTTGGTAACAAGCTGTCCGTCGGCGGCAGCGGCCAAGGCGACGTCTGGCTGGTACGCTATGACCCGCGCATTACCAACGTGGCCGTCAAACGTGGCGAGAATGGCGGGCGTACGCTGCCGCACCGCAACGTCGTGCGGCAGCTGGTGAAACTTGGGTCCTGGACCGGCAAGCCCGCGACCTTTGTGTTGCCCCCGGCACCCGAAGCCGGCCTCGCCACCGCAGCCTTTGTCCAGGCAAAACCCGGTGGGCCGATCGTCGGGGCCGTCCGCGGCTGACGATACCTGCCAACTCATCCCCGGGGGGACCAGCATGAACATCGCCGCAAACGACACCGAACCCATGGCCCCGCCAAAGCCGGAGCTATTCTACCGCCACCGGTTGCCGACCCGCATCACCCACTGGCTGACGGCCATTGCGGTGTTTGGCCTCCTGATGAGCGGCATGGGAATCTTCAACGCCCATCCACGCCTCTATTGGGGCATGGCGGGCGCCAACAGCGATCCGGCACTGCTCGAAATGACAACCGAGGGCGGCAAGGGTGTCGTGCGGATTGGGCCGGTGACGCTGCAAACTGAAGGCGTGTTCGGCCGGTCCACAGTCAACGGCCAGATGTACTCGCGCGGTTTTCCGGCTGCGGTCACGCTTCCTGGACCACAGAATCTTGCAACAGCCCGACGCTGGCATTTCTTCTTCGCCTGGATTTTTGCGGCAAGCCTGACGACCTATTTCGCCTTTTCGATCGCGAACGGACATCTGAGACGCGATCTCGCCCCGAAAAAGAACGAACTCAGCCTGCGTCACATTCTTCACGACATTGTGGAACATGCAAAACTCAACTTTCCAAAGGGCGAGGCGGCCAAAAGCTACAACATCCTCCAGAAAATCGCCTATCTTGGCACGCTGATCGGTCTGCTCCCGGCAATGATTTTGACCGGGCTAACGATGTCGCCGGGTTTCAACGCCGTTGCGCCCTGGCTGCCGACGCTATTCGGTGGCCGTCAGTCAGCCCGCACCATTCACTTCATCGCAGCGGCCGGTGTGGTTGCCTTCATCCTCGTGCACCTGATCATGGTGGTCCTCGCCGGTCCGATCAACGAAGTCCGGTCAATGATCACCGGGCGCTTTGCCGTTCCGCCGGAGAAAATATGATGGACATCCGCAACCTCTCCCGCCGCCGCTTGCTTTCGGTTGGCGGCCTCAGCTTTGGCGGCTTGGCGCTGGCCGGCTGCGATTCGCTTTCGAACCACCAAGGCTTCCAGAATTTCATTGGCGGCGCTGAAACCCTCAACTTCAAAACCCAGCGGTTGCTGCAGGGCCGTAACGCGCTGGCCACGGAGCTTGCCGAGGCTGACATCTCGCCGGTCTTCAAGGCCAATGGCACCCGCTACCCGGATACCGATGTCTACAAGGAACTGGTCGACACAAATTTCGCCAACTGGCGGTTGGCTGTCGATGGCTTGGTCAATCGGCCGCTGTCGCTATCGATGGCAGACCTCAACCGCCTGCCATCAAGGACGCAAATCACCCGCCACGACTGTGTCGAAGGCTGGAGCGCGATTGGCAAATGGACTGGGACCCCGCTTGGGCTGATCCTGAAGGCTGCGGGCCTGAAACCCAACGCCCGCTACGTGGTGTTCCACTGCGCCGACGAGCTAGAAAAAACCATGGACGGCACCGGCCAATATTATGAGAGCGTTGACCTGATCGACGCCTTCCACCCGCAGACCATCCTTGCCCACAGCCTCAATGGCAAACCGCTCACCATTGGCAACGGCGCACCGCTCCGGCTGCGGGTCGAGCGCCAGCTTGGGTATAAGCAGGCGAAGTATCTGATGCGGATTGAGGTCGTCGACAGCTTCCGCAACATGGCTGGTGGCAAGGGCGGCTTCTGGGAAGACCGCGGCTATGAATGGTATGCCGGTATCTGAGCTGATACCTGCGTGTCATATCCATTTCCGGCGGTACCAGACCACCGGCCCGCTGAGCGCCAGCAGGATTGCCAGACCGGAGAACAAATCGTTCAGCCATTTGAACTGCTCGTGAAAAATCACGCCGGCGTGAATGTCCGCCATGAACAGAAACAACGGGGTACCGGGTGCCGCTGCCTTGAACAGGATTTTCGCATCGGTGAACTGATTTGACCCTGCCGGTGCGACAAAAAATCCTCGGCTGTTCTTCACCATCCACCCGCCGTCAGCCGGGGCCGCGCTGGTGATTGCGGCGGACGGGCCTTTGATCGGTTCCCAGGCACCGGTGGCGGTGCGGCTGAAATTTACGCCACCGCCAATGCCGGCAAACACCGTGTCGCCAGATCGGAATAGATTGGCGCCCGGCGCACCATCGGGCACCGGAATGGTCAGGTCGGCGCGCCAGGACTGGCCATTGTCGCGTGATTCGATGAGTCCGAACCGGGTTGCCAGACTGATCCGCCCGGGCTGGCCTGGCCATGCGACAACCCCGTCGATGGCGTCATCAAAGGTCGTCAGGCGGTAGGCTGGCGGCAGGGCTGCACGTTCAACCGTCTGGTCCTTTGCCGATTCGATGAAACCATAAATATGGTTCAGCGGGATCGCAGTGATCGACAGATACAGGATTGGAATCACGGCGATCAGGCCAAGCACAGGTCCATGTGACCGGAACAGCCAGCGCATTGTGCTGCGCTGCGCTCCCATGGACAGTCCCCGCCGCCGACCGGGCCGGGTCACCCACCAATAGCCAAGGCCGGTTGCCGACAGGATGATCAGCGCCGTGCCACCCAGGTCGTTCAACCAGATCGCCCACCGCCCCGGCAACAACCCCCGGCCGAAATGAATGTCCATTACCACCCGCTGCGCCGGCAGATCCGCGCTGATCCCGGTCAGACTGGGGCGTAGGGGAAGCGTGGCAACGCCGCCGTGCAGATCAATCTGCAACAGCTCACGATGATCGCGCACCGCCATCAATGTGCCATCGCTATGGCCTTCGCTAAGGCTGGTCAGGTTGCTGCCGGCAAGCCCTGCCCGCTGCGCTGACGTCAGGTCGCCAGAAAGGCGCCAGAGGCCGTCGTCCGTCGCCAGAAACAGGCTTGATCCGGCGTCGCGCGTCACCGACGCAAGCGCATGCACCTGCGGCTGCCCGGCTTCGTTGGCAAAGACCACCGGGAGCCAGCGCTTGCCCCGATCTGAACTGTGCCAAGTCCCCCGTTCCGAGGCACCGAGGGTCCTTTCCCCCGACACGGCGATATGGCGCATGACCGTTGCTGGCACCAAGCGGCCAATCTGTTTCGACGTCCAGCCGGCGGGCACCGAATTCTGGTTGAGCCACCGCCATTCATGATGATCGAGCAGCACACCCGTCAAACCCAGGACGAACAGCCACAGGCACGCCGTCAGCCCGGCGTATTTGTGCACCTTCCAAAAAAAATCACGCACCTGTTTTTGCATGCTGGGGACTCTGTCGCTCAGCTGCTGCGCTTTGGCCGCCGCTGCCGCCGCTACATGACAAAGCCTGTCGACACCCAGAGGCTGACCGATACGCCGATAATCGAGTAGATCACCCCGCCAATCGGCCCGACGACATAGCCGCTATGGATGGGAAACAGCCAGGCGCGCGCGCCATCACCACCGCTCGTCAGTCCGGTCGGGTACACCCCCATAACGCCCCCATCGGCGGGACTCACAAGCACATCGGTGCGCCGCAACTGCCAATCCATGAAGGCGAACCAATAGTTTCTGGCATGTGGCCCGGGCGGACCAAAGGCAATCAGGTGGAGGTTGCCGACCGCTTTAAGTGCTGATGCGAACGCGGTATTCCCGTTGACTATCGGGCCCATCTGCATCCCATCATGCGGACCCTCCATTTTCATATTGCTGGCGAACACAGAGCGCCCCGAGGCCTTTTCAGCCCAGGTTGTGAGGTTCAGCCACGTGCCGGTGCCGGCCACCGAAATAATGAAAATTGCAGCGGTAACCCCGGCGGTCCGGTGGAGTTTCACGACCCCGCGGACATTTCGACTGGTGTGCCGTGTCCGCCACCAGATAACGAGGCCCAGCCCGCTGAACACCACCACCCCGGTGCCAAGGATTGTCAGGATGATTTTGCCGGGGATGCCGAATATCAGCCATTTGTGGATGGCCGACGCGAGGCCGATCCACCCCGCTGTCGAGGGCTGCTCGGCAATGATCCGGCCGCGAAATTGATCGACCAGAATCATCCGTGACATGTCGTGCTTCGACGCGTCCCTGCCGCCCATGACGACCACCGCGGTGTTCGGCGACACAGCAGCCGGGTACATCATATGCGCAATGTTGAAGCCCGGCTTCTCCTTGTCGATCAGCGCGACAACATCACCTGGCGCGGCAGGTGCTCCGGTTGAGGATACGCGGTAAGTGTCGGGCGAAGTGGCCTGCAGCAGCCAGAATCTCTGCTGCGAAATGGCGCCGGTGAGGCCTTGGACGATGAAGAATATCCCAAGCGTCAGCGCGAAGCGGCGATGCCAACGGCGCAGAGCCAGAGTTGAAATCGCCATGATTGCCCCCTCCGTGGGTCGGATCAAATTTGTCCGGACAAATAACGCTAGGACAGAGACCGACCCTGCGTCAACCCGGCTGGGGTGGCGGACTTGGCCAACGGGGGAAATGGTGGGCGCGGCAAGGATTGAACTTGCGACCCCTGCGATGTCAACACAGTGCTCTACCACTGAGCTACGCGCCCACGCGGAGGGCTAGATAGTCGGCGGCACCGGCTGGCGCAACCGGTAAATCAGTAGCTGGCGCTTGGCGCGTGGTCGACAAACAGCCGATCGATTTCTGCAACAAGGTCACGCAGATGGAATGGCTTCGACAAAACCTTGGCACCCGGCGCGATTCCGCTGCCGCGCGCCAACGCGACCGCTGCAAAACCGGTGATGAACATCACGCGCATCCGGGGTGCGAGGGCCGCAGCGCGCTGTGCGAGCTCAATACCGTCCATCTCAGGCATCACGATATCGGTCAGCAGCAGATCAAAATCGCCATTGGCAAGATGGGGCAGCGCTGCGGTGCCGCGATCAACAGCGACGACCTCGTAACCGGCACGCTCCAACGCACGGACCAGAAACGTGCGCATCGAATCATCATCCTCGGCGAGCAGAATGCGCGCCTGATAGCTGTCATGATCTCTGGCTCGGGTGGTCATCTAAGTCCTCAAACAGCATTGTGCCCGAGAGCGATTAACAAATCATTCGGGTTGCAGTGCCGCAAAAGCAGAATCAACAGAAGCAGACCCTAGCTGTTCACTCCGGCAGCGGCTAGCGGTGATTGCCAGACCATGACGCCGCCCGCACTCCACCCGCTCCCCTACCGCCTGCTCGGCGCGGTTGCCGGGCCCGTCGTACTCGCGTCGCCGCACAGCGGGCGCGATTATCCGCCCGCGTTCCTCGCCCAGACCCGCCTGACGGTTGCGCAGCTGCGTCGGGTCGAGGACGCCTATGTCGATGAGCTTCTGGGCGGCGCAGTCAGCGCCGGGGCACAACTGGCGGCGGCGCGCTACGGTCGGTCATTCCTCGATCTCAACCGGGCAGCCGATGAACTCGATCCGAGCATGTTTGCCGATTCGCCGATGACCAGCAGCAGCCCGCCAAATGAGCGAGTCGCAGCCGGTCTTGGAATTTTGCCCCGCCTTGCTGCGCACGGGCTCGAAATCTACGGTGGACGACTTCAAATCGCAGACGCCGAGGCGCGGATCAGCGCGGTTCACCGGCCCTGGCACGCGCTGCTCGACCGACTGACGACCGAGGCCGTGTTGCGCCATGGTCATGTCGTGCTGCTGGATTGCCATTCCATGCCGACGCCGGGCGCGCCGCATGGGACGGCTGCACCCGAATTCGTGGTGGGTGATCTCCACGGTCGGTCTGCGGCCCCGGCGCTGGTCGCAGCGATCGAACGATCATTGACCCTCGACGGGTGGCGGGTCGCGCGCAACGCCCCCTATGCCGGGGGATATACAACCGCACGGCATGGGCGTCCGGTCGCAGGCATCCACACGATCCAGATCGAGATTGACCGCGCGCTCTATATGGACCCGGCCCGGCTGGCTCCCCACGCCGGGTTCAACCGGATCGCAGCGACACTCCGCCGGCTTGTCGAGATGCTCCTGCGTGATGCGCACACACTGGGGCTTGCGCCGTTTGCCGAGGCCGCAGAATGAAAACAGCCGCCCCGCACAAAGCGGAGCGGCTGGAATTCGGCGTGGCCGGTCAAGCTATGCAGCGGCTTGCTGGATCTGCCGTCCGTAGACTTCGCGCATATTCTGCAACGACAGAAGGTGGGCATAGATGAGGCCGAGCATCCCGTTCTGGGTTAGCTTGCGGGCCTGATCGCCACGCATTGCCTGTAGCTTTTCTTCACCGACCATCCGGAAACCGCGATAGACCAGCGGCTCGCCGTTGCCGGGGCCGTTGGGCTCGATGGTCAGTTCGCCATCGGTCAGCAGGCCGAGCTTTTCGACCTCGTCAATAAACGCGCGGGTCCGGGCAATCGACTGCTCGAACTGCTCGCAGAATTGCAACACGCCCTTGGTGGTTTCGCTTGGCGTTTCGCCGTCGAACAGCTGCTGTTCGCCGCCATCGACGACAATGCCGGCGGCATCATCAAAGCACAGCGACAATTCCTCGCTCTCGGGCGCGAGCTTGGCCAGCATGAACGGATACCGCCGGACATAGGCAGGGATATAGGTATCCTCGCGCCACTTGCCGTCCTTGTCGACAAAGGTGTTCAGCCCTTCATTGAGCGCCATCAGCGCCAGCGGTGCAGCATTGTCACCAATGCCAAAGATGATCGGATAGTGACGCTGGGCGACCGCGAACTCGTCAACGGTCAGCGGAACAGCATGCACGCCGACAACTTCCGGAAAGACCGACCGCAGATTGATCCCGAACTTCGGGTGCAGCTGCGACGACAGCGGCGCGAGCGATGTGTAGAAAAGCGGAAGCTGGTTGGCTGGTTGGCTGGCCATGGGACGTGCGGACCTTCTGATCAGTGGACCGGACCCCCCTTGGTCCGGAAAGCGCTCCCTTTAGGGACGCCTGCACGGCGCGGCAAGCGCACATGTTGGCGCAGGGGTCAAAGCACCTTGCCTGGGTTCATGATGCCGAGCGGATCAAGCGCCAGTTTCACCGCCCGCATCGCCGCCAATTTGGCTGGATTGCCAAGCCGCTGGAGTTCGGATTGCTTCAGCGTTCCGATCCCGTGTTCGGCCGAGATTGACCCGCCGAAGACGACCGTCAAGTCGTTGACCCGTGCCGTGATCGACGGGCCGTTCTGCGAAAATGCCGCATAGCTTTCACCGGCCGGTGGCCGCGCATTGAAATGGACATTGCCATCCCCGAGGTGTCCGAACGCCAGCACCCGGGCACCGGGCCAGCCCGCCTCAACCGCTTCGGTTGCAACCGCCATGAACGCCGGCATCTGCGCAACGGGGACCGACACATCATGCTTGACCGAGGGTCCATCCAGTCGTTCCGCCTCAGGTATCCCCTCCCTGATGGCCCAGAGCGCCGTCCGCTGCGCCTTGGAAGCCGCAACGACTGCATCATCGATCTCGCCGGCCTCCGCTGCCGCGCCAAGCGCCTCGGTCAACAGCGCGTCGAGCGCCTCGCCAGCCCGGGCCGAGGTCGTCTCCGCCAGCACATACCAATCATGCGCCTGCCCGAACGGGTCGCGGGTTCCCGGGATGTGCGCCAGCACAAGCTCGATCCCGACGCGCGGCATCAGCTCGAAACTATCAAGCCGGTCGCCAGTCGCAACCCGCAACCGGCCGAGCAACGCCAACGCCGCATCCGGGGAGCGCAGACCGACAAACGCCGTTGCTGTGGCGGCTGGCTGCGGCACCAGGCGCAGCGCCGCCGCTGTCACAAAGCCCAGCGTTCCTTCCGCACCGATCAGCAACTGCTTGATGTCGTAGCCGGTGTTGTCTTTGCGCAGGGCTGACAGCTGATCGAGCACCTCGCCGGACGGCAAGACAGCCTCGATGCCCAACACCAGGGCCCGCATCGTGCCATACCGCAGGACTTGTACGCCGCCTGCGTTGGTCGACACCAGCCCGCCAACCGTTGCCGACCCCTTTGCCCCGAGCGACAGCGGGAACATCCGCCCTGCCCTGTCCGCCGCGTCATGAACCGCCTGAAGAATGACGCCCGCTTCGGCCACCAGCGAATCGTCGGCGGCACTGACCGACCGGATCCGGTTCATCCGCAGCAGCGAGACCAGCACGGCACCGCCGTCCGCTTCCGGGACGCTCCCGCCACACAGGCTGGTGTTCCCACCTTGGGGCACCAGGGCAATCCGGTGGGCAGCTGCAATCCGGACAATGGCTGCAAGCTCCGCCGCCGTCGCTGGCATCAGCATCAGTGCAGCCGCACCGCGCTTCCGCCCGCGCCAATCGACCAGATGCGGCGCGATTCGCTCCGGATCATCGGTCCAACCGCGCGACCCTGCTGCCGCTTTCATCGCCGTGATTGCATCCATTCGCCGTCAATACGCCGCCGTCCTCTTGTGTCCAAGCCGCAACAGCGCAGCGACGATCTCCCGCCACCGGCCACCGACGCACGATATGGCCTGCCTCGTTCATTTTCGGTTCACCGCAGTCAGCGCAGCGCCGTGCGCCGTGAACAGATACCGCCAGGACGCTGCCCAACCGACGCGCCAAGCCGCTGCTGCACTCGTGGCGATTGCCTGCTGCATGCTGCCGGTGCAGAGCGCGTTGGCTGCCGGGCCAGCGCAATATGTCCCGCTCCCGCCGGCGGCTGGCGCCGAGCTACCCCGGCGCAAGGGCGGATTATTTGGGATCTTCAGCAAAAAATCGAAACGCGCCTGTGTCGAAGTCGCGCAGATTGCGGGAGCCATCGTCACCGATGGCCGCACGGTTCAGCTCCAGCTGCGCGATGGCACGACCTGGCGAATGCGGTTCAAGCACGCCTGCCCGGCGCTGTCCTATTATCAGGGGTTTTACTATCGCCGCTCGCAAGCTTCAAAACTCTGCGCCGGACGGGACGCGGTGATCGCGCGATCGGGCGGCGTTTGCCTCATCGATTCGCTGGCGCGCGAAAAGCATGGGTCGCGGCCCTAACGATCTTGCTAGCATCGCGTTGCGCCGCCGCAACAGTTTGCCCCAAGACTGTGGAATCGTACAGCTGGTGCGGCACCCGACTGGACATGCGCCCCCTTTAGTGATGCTCTGGGAAATGAAGGTGGACGAACGTCCGCCGACTGTCGCGATGACCGGCGCAGATCGGGCTCGCGGCTTGGCATAACTGGGGAGAAACTCAAATGGTCTCAACGATTGGAACGCTGCGTCTGGTGCTCATATCAAGCGCGTCGGCACTGGCAATGCTTGCCGCACCCGCCTGGGCTCAGGCCGCCGCCGCGACCGAGGCAGCTGACACCGGCATCGAAGAGATCATCGTCACCGCCCAGCGCCAGTCGCAGAGCCTTCAGGACGTGCCGATCGCCGTTTCGGCCTTCTCGGCAGCCGCGCTCGAAGCCCAGCAGATTGAAAATGCCAGCGACCTTCAGCTGACCCTGCCCAACGTTGTGTTCTCGAAGGGGCAGTTTACCGCTTCAAGCTTCACCATTCGCGGCATTGGTGACCTGTGCGTCGGGACGGCGTGTGATTCAGCGACCGCGATTCACGTCAACGGATCACCCTTGATTGGCACACGGCTGTTCGAAACTGAATATTTCGATCTGGAGCGCATCGAGGTCCTGCGCGGACCGCAGGGCACATTGTTCGGGCGGAACGCAACCTCGGGCGTCGTCAACGTCATCACAGCAAGACCCGACATGTCGGGCCTCAAGGCCTCCCTCGATGGAGAATATGGCAATTTCAACGCCTACAAGATCAAGGGCATGGTCAACACCACACTTGGCGATACCATCGGCATCCGGGTGGCCGGCTATTATGAAAAGCGCGACGGCTATACCGAAAACTTGTTCAACAATACCAAGATCGATGGCCGTGACGAATATGCAGTGCGCGGTTCGCTGCGGTGGGAGCCGACCGAGAAAACCCGCGTTGACCTGATGGCCTATTATTTCCGCGAAAAAGACAATCGTGCCCGCATTCAGAAACAGCTCTGTCAACGCGATACCACGGGCGTTCTTGGCTGCCTGAACACCAGCCGCAATTTTGAAACCGTCAATGCCAATTCAAGTTTCGTTGGCGTCTTGTCGTCGCGGGAATTTCTGGCGTTCCAGGGTATTCCTTCGGCATTTGGCCTCGGCAGCCTCTACGGACCTGATGCCAATGCCAGTCTGGTGAACCCGGCCGACGTTCGGCAGGTCAGAGCTGACTTCACGCCCGAATATTTCACCGACGAACGGCAATATCAAGCGCGGCTGGAGCAGGAATTTGGATCGTTCAAGCTGCAACTGACCGGCCTCTACCAACAGACCAGCGTCCTTTCGCGGGCTGACACAAATTTGAATGTGGCCAATCGGTCGATTTTTGCCCCCGGCCTTGCAACCCTTGCCGCTGCGGCAGCGGGCGGCATCCCAGGTCTCCCCGCCTCCTATTTCACCCCGATCACGGCGGCCCTTCTACCCGGTGGGCCAACAGGCCAGCTCTGCACTTCGGATGCCGAATTGACCGGAACTGGTGCGTTCGGTGGCCACAAAATCTGCGCAGCAAGCCCCCTGGATTTTGACCAGTCGAGTTCAAGAAGCAAAACCTGGTCAACAGAAGCGATTTTCAGCAGCAATTTTGATGGGAAATTCAACTTCCTGCTGGGTGGAATCTACCTCGACAGCAAAGTCAGGGACACCGACTATTTCGTCAATTCCTTTGGCATTGACTACACCGCTGCGTTGCTTGGTACTTTTGGCGCGCTTGGTCGCGCGGCATTGGGGATTCCCAATTATTACCTTGGATCGCCATTTTTCCGGAACACCACACCAAACTTCAACCTAAAGTCCTACGGCCTGTTCGGGGAAGCCTATTTCCAGGCTACCGACCGGCTGAAGTTTACGGCTGGACTGCGGTACAACAATGACAAGAAGGACATTTCAGCCCGCTCGACACTGCTGAGTTTTCCGGTTCCCTACACCGCGACCTCGGCTTTCGCGTCTCCGTATGTGAATGGCTTCAATTTCGCTGGCGCACCGGCCTCGGCCTTCATCGCGGGATTTGACGCCGACCCGAAGACCGCCTGCACCTCAACGCCCACAGCAACCGGCGTTGTCACCGCCACCGTCGGATGCGAACTGTTCCAGAACCGCAACGTGGGTTTCAGCGAATATACCGGCCGGGCGGTGCTCGACTTCCAGATCGATGATGATCATCTGGTCTACGCCTCCTATTCGCGGGGCTATAAATCGGGCGGCATCAATCCACCGCTGCAACCGGTTTTTGCGGTCGCCGACAGTTTTGCGCCTGAATTCGTCGATTCGTTCGAAGTGGGCTCGAAAAACACCTTCCTCGATGGCACTCTGCGGCTCAACCTGACCGGCTTCTACTATAGCTACAAGGGTTTGCAGCTCAGCCGGATTGTCGCTCGGACTTCGGTGAACGACAACGTCAATGCCAATGTTTACGGACTGGAGGCGGAGGCGATCATCAAGCCAAGCCCGGAAATCCTGATCAACATGGGGGCCAGCTATCTCCACACCAAAGTCAGCCAGGACAAATTCCTGAGCAATCCCCGTGACCCGTCAGGGGGGCGGTCTGACTCGGTGATCATCAAGGACATTTCCAACGGATCGAACTGCGCCGTTCGACCGAATGTCGCCGGGAATGGGGCCGGTGCCAACTCCTTCGTCGGAACGGTCAACACCATTCTGAACGCCGTCCAGGCCAGCCGAAATGGCGGCGCGACACCGGCACCTCTCCTTGCACCAACTGCCTTTGCAGCGGGAAGTGGAATCAACTCGACAGGGGCCTTTAGCATCTGCTCGGTTTTGACCCTTGGCGCGACCGGGAATATCGCGGCGTTGAACCCGGCCTTTGCCGGTTTCCAGGCCGTGCTCAACTCGTTCGGCAGCTTCACGGTCGAAAATGCCGGCGTTCCGGTCAACATCAAGGGCAACCGGCTGCCGCAGGCCCCAAGCTATAAATTCTCGATGGGGGCCCAATATACGGTCGATCTCGCCAACGACATGACCGTCGTGCCGCGCGCCGACCTTACCTACACCGGGGAAAGCTTCGGCAATATCTTCAACGGCGGGGTCAACCGGATCAAGGGCTACACGCAGATCAATGCCCAGATCCAGCTCAACGGCAAAGCTGACAAATGGTATGTTCGCGGGTTCATCCAGAATTTGGCCGACAATAGTGCCACGACCGGCCTTTATGTGTCGGACCAGTCTCAGGGTCTGTTCACCAACATCTTCACCCTTGAACCCCGGCGATACGGCATCGCCGGCGGCATCAAGTTCTAGGCGCGAAGATCAGGTCGATCAGAAGGGCGGGGAGCAATCCCCGCCCTTTTGCCTGTCCAGAGTTGACCGCGACGCCCTACAGCCTTACATACATGTCAATGAATAGGCCGATCACGATGCGAGAGCTGCAGAAAATGTCGGCGACGGCGATTGCGGCCATTCCACACCCCGTGCCGATAAAGTCAGGACGCGAAACCGTGGCTCTACTCGTCCCCATTCATAGTTCAACACCTGAACATCGTGCCAAAGTGATCGCTTGGTCGGAAGCCGTCGAAAAGGCGGCGACGGCTCGAACATCGACACAGCAGTCCGCGCTCGATGCCTATTTCGTAGAACAGGGCTGGCGCGATTGATTGTCCGCTCGCCGACCGCAATTCTGATCGTTGATGCCAATATCATCCTTCGGGCGGTCATGGGACGATCATTTGGCCAGTTGCTTCCTGCGGCGACCGACAGGCGAACCATTCGCACGACACATCGTGCGATGCGGGAGATTTATGGAGTGATGCGGGGCAGAGGTCTGGCTGACGCGTTGCATGTCGCGGCACTGGCTCGAACAATGACGTTCGTTACCGTCGAACCAGCTGCTGCCTACGAAGCGCTCGAAGAAAAGGCAGCCAACGTTCTGTGCGAGGCCCCGCAATCCCGCAACGGCAGCACGAACGATGCCCACATCCTTGCCCTCGCATGGGCACTCGATGCCGATATTTGGAGCCATGACCGCGACTTCGCCGGCACCGGCTGGCCGTCTTGGTCCAGCGCCAACCTCGCCGCAGCCCTCGCCGCCGAAGCGGCGTGACACCGCATTTCCTTGACTTTCTGCCCTCGCGGTGCGCAAGCGCGCGCTTGAATTTCAGCCAAAGGCCACCCGTTTGAGTTTTGCCGATCTCCATCTGTCCGATGAACTGCTCAGCGCCATCGTCGACAGCGGCTATACCGAGCCAACTGCCATTCAGGCTCAGGCTATTCCGGCTGTCCTGATGGGGCGTGACATCATCGGGGTCGCGCAGACCGGCACCGGCAAGACCGCGTCCTTTGTGCTGCCGATGATCGACATTCTTGCCCAGGGCCGCGCCCGGGCCCGGATGCCGCGGTCCTTGATCCTTGCGCCGACCCGCGAACTCGCCGACCAGGCCGCCGAGAATTTCCTGAAATACGGCAAGAACCACAAACTGACGATGGCCCTGCTTATCGGTGGCGTATCGTTTGGGGATCAGAATGTTGCGCTCGAAAAGGGCGTCGATGTGCTGATCGCAACACCTGGCCGGTTGATGGACCAGCATGCGCGCGGAAAAATCCTGCTGTCGGGTGTCGAGATTTTGGTGATCGACGAAGCCGACCGGATGCTCGACATGGGGTTCATTCCCGACATCGAGAAGATCTGCAAGCTGTTGCCGCCGCGTCGCCAGACGCTGTTTTTCTCGGCAACGATGCCGCCGGAAATCACGCGGCTGGTCGACCAATTCTTGAAAGACCCGGTTCGCATCGAGGTCGCCAAGCCGGCGTCGGCCGCGTCCACGATCACGCAGCTCTTTCGCTTCTGCGAATCGTCGGAAGACTGGGATAAACGCGAAGCCTTGCGCGACATTCTACGGTCGCTCGAA
>JAYVLC010000217.1:0-2291 GCA_043759675.1 Sphingosinicellaceae bacterium | reverse complement strand
CCCTTGTTGGACAGGAATAGCTGGCCAGTCATGTGGAACCAATAGGGTGCAATGCCCTCGACGCCGGCAACCGCGTAGGTCCGCGACGGGTTGGGGACGATGTCATGCCGCAGCCCGATCTGGGCGTTCCAGAACGGCGAAATCGCGCGCGAATAAAGCGCCTGGACTTCGACATCCTCAATCGACCTACCGAAGCTGCCTTCGCCCTCGGTCTTGATCAGCAGTCGGTTGAGGTCGCCGCCGAACCAGGCTTCGCCTTCCCAGCGATATCCGTCCCCGCCAAGGCGTGCCTGATATTCGGCAAGATCGAACAGAATCATCGATCCGCTGAAGGCACCGTTTTCGCGGCGCAAGGCTTCGCGCGCATGGGCCATTTGTGCTGGATCGAACAGCGCATCGGCGGCGTGATCGGTGGGCGGTGCGGGTGCCGGGACGTTTCCGATATCCGCCGCTTCTGGCTGCATCGCCGACATGTCGTGCCCGCCAGCTTCGCCCCCGGACATATCCATCCCGGGCATTTCTTCCGGCTGTTCCGGCACGCTGGGCGCATCCGGCATGGTGTGTCCGGCATGGGGATCACTGGCCGGCTGCTGCGCCAGCACGGGGTTGGCCATCAGCGAAACGGGCAAGGCGAAGGCGGCAACGATTGCGGGAGCGAACAGCCGGGTCATGCGCCTGCCTCCTCGTGCCGGACCGTGACGACGCGGAACATTCCTGCATGCATGTGGAGCAGCATGTGACAGTGGAACACCCAATCGCCCAGCGCGTCCGCCGTCAGGTCGAACGAGACCTTGCCGCCCGGCAGCACATTGACGGTGTGTTTGAGCGGATGGTGACCGGGATTGCCGGTTACCACCTCGAAGAAATGGCCGTGGAGATGGATCGGGTGCGGCATCATCGTGTCGTTGATCAGATTGACCCGCACCCGCTCCATGTGGCGGAAGGGGATTGGCTCGGTCCGGTCGCTGAACTTCTCGCCATCGAACGACCACATGTAACGCTCCATGTTGGCAGTCAGATGGATGTCGATTTCGCGCGATGGTTTGCGGGCATCGGGATTGGGGGTGAGCGACTTGAGGTCTTTGTAGGTGAGAACCCGGTGATCGACCTGTTCGAGGCCGGTCGGACGCTCGCCCGTCCGGTCCATTGGCATCGGTGACAAGGTGGCAACGCCTGGCCCCAGCTTGACCTGCGGCGCGACATCGGGATCACGCATTTTCATCGCGCCCATATCATGGCCCCCCATTTCATGACCCGATGCAGCATGGTCCATTCCGGCCATCTCGCCGCCCGACATGTCCATCTCGCCCATGCCCATGTCCTTCATGGTCAGTAGCGGCCGGTCCCGCAGCGCCGGAATTGGCGCGATCATGCCCATCTGCGGGGCGAGCGTTGCGCGGACCTGGCCCGAACGGTCGATGGCCTCGGCAATGAAGCCATAGGCGCGATCCTCCTTCGGCTCGACAATGACATCATAGGTTTCGGCAATGCCGATCTGGAATTCGTCGGTTTCGACCGGCTGGACGTGCTGGCCGTCAGCGGCAACCACCGTCATCGGCAGGCCCGGCAACCGGATATTGAAATTGGTCATGGCTGAGGCGTTGATGATCCGCAGACGCACCCGCTCGCCCGGCGTGAACAGTCCGGTCCAGTTGGCGCCGCTATCATGCCCGTTGACGAGGTAGTGATAGGTGGATCCCGTGACATCCGAAATATCGGTCGGGTCCATCCGCATCCCAGCCCACATCCGGCGATCTGCAGCAGACTGATCCTGCCCTTTGATCAGGCCTGACAAGGTCTGCTTCTGCAGGTTGAAATAGCCGCCCTGCGCTTTCAGTTTTCGCAGAATGGTGTGCGGATGCAGGAAGCTCCAATCCGCCAGCAGGATAACATGTTCGCGAGTCGCCGCGACCGGATCGGGTCCGGCAGGGTCGATAATGATAGCGCCATACAGGCCCATCGCCTCCTGCATGCCCGAATGGCTGTGATACCAATAGGTGCCTGCCTGGCGGACCGGGAAATCGTAGATAAATGTCTGGCCAGCCTTGATCCCCGGAAAGCTGACACCGGGCACGCCATCCATCTGGAACGGCACGAGCAGTCCGTGCCAGTGGATCGAACTCTCCTCCGCCAGCGCGTTTGTTACCGCAAGCCGGACGTTTTGACCTTCCTTCAGGCGGATGGTCGGCCCTGGCGAGGTCCCGTTGATGCCAATTGCGTGGCCCTCGCGACCGCCAACCGGCAGCATCGCATGGCCGATGCTAAGTGCTATTTCATCGCCCGAAACGGTT
>JAYVLC010000216.1:0-1929 GCA_043759675.1 Sphingosinicellaceae bacterium | reverse complement strand
TCGACCGGCCACCTCATCCTTCGCCGATGGATAGCCACCCTGCTGATATTCATAGATATAATCCCCAAGGTGGAGAACAAGGTCGATGTCATCGCGCGTCGCGGCATGGGCATAGGCATTGAACCAGCCGGCGGGCAGGTCAGAGCAGGAAAATACCGCAATCTTGAACCGGTCGAGTTTTCCGTCCGGCAGCGTTTTGGTCCGGCCGACATCGGATCGCGTCAGGTCGGGTGCGGTGAACCGGTAGTAATACCAGCGCCCCGGCTCCAGCCCTGCGACGGTCGCGCTGGCGCACCAGTCATGGTCGCCGGACGCAACCACTTCGCCGCGTTTTACCACCCGGCCAAACTCTGCATCCTCGGCGATGTCCCAGCCGAGCCGGGTGTCACCTGCACCAACATAGCGCGTCCAGAGCGTAATCGTTCCGCCAGCGGGATCGAAACTGCCGACGCTGTGCGTGAAGCCCCGGGCGACCGATTGCGCCAATCCCGGCACGGCGACGCTGCCCAGCATAAGGCCTTGCAACACTGCGCGTCTGCGAAGCGTGATCATTCGGTCGGCTCCTACGTTGGTTGGAACAATATGCGCCGGGTTCTGCTGGCGGCAACCTCATGTTTCCGGCTATCCCGATAGGATGACAGTCAGACCGCGCCTGGTGCTGTTTGCACGATATCCGACACCGGGGCGGGCAAAGACCCGGCTGATCCCGGCGCTCGGCGCCGACGGCGCGGCTGCGCTGCATCGCCGCCTGACCGAACGGACCTTGGCGATGCTGACCAGCACCGGCTATCCGGTTGAACTGCGCAGCACCGGCGCACCGGCCGCTGCGTTCCGGCGCTGGCTTGGCGATATCGCGGTGGTCGCGCAGGGCAGGGGGCATCTTGGCCAGCGGATGCGGCGTGCAGCGACGCCGCCAGCCCTGTTGGTGGGTGCCGATATTCCGGGCCTCAGCGCCGATCATGTTCGGCAGGCTGCAACTCTGCTCGCCGATCATCCGGTGGTCATCGGTCCGGCGATTGATGGCGGCTATTACCTGATTGGCGTTGCGGCGCCCGCACCCTGGCTGTTCG
This sequence comes from Sphingosinicellaceae bacterium, assembly GCA_043759675.1. Taxonomy (GTDB): domain Bacteria; phylum Pseudomonadota; class Alphaproteobacteria; order Sphingomonadales; family Sphingomonadaceae; genus JADCGM01. Next base: position 859 of record JAYVLC010000216.1, on the reverse strand, counting down.
CAGCCATGGCGTGGGGCAGCAGCTCGGTATTTGTGACAACAGTACAACGCTGTGCTGCGCGCGGCGTCGTTCCAGGGATATTGCCGCCGCTCGCTGACCTTGACCGGCCCGAGGACCTTGGTGAATGGTCCGGTCTGTGAACATCGCCGTCATCATCCCGACGCTGAATGAATCCGATGTGCTCTCGGCAACGCTCGCCAGCGTTGGCCAGTCATCGCGCGTCGAAGTCATCGTCGCTGATGGCGGGAGCACCGATGATACGGTTGCGATTGCAGCCGAACATGGCGCGCGGATCATCACGGCCGCCGGTGGTCGTTTTGCGCAGTTGAACGCCGCCGCCGAGGCGAGCGATGCCCAGATGCTGGTATTTGTTCACGCTGACACGCGACTGCCGCGCGGCTGGGTGTCGATTGTCGACCGGATTCTTGCCGATCATCGGGTGGTGCTTGGGGCATTTCAACTGGCGATCGACGGCGCAACCAAACCCGAGCGGATCGTCGCCGCGCTGGCCAATCAGCGGAGTCGCACCTGGGGCTACCCTTACGGCGACCAGGGGCTGTTCTTGCGCCGCGCTGCCTTTGAACAACTTGCCGGGTTTGCCGATATGCCGATCATGGAGGATCGTGATCTGGCGCGCCGGGCGCGACGATTGGGCCGCATCGTCATTGCGCCGGCGTTCGTCATCACCAGTCCGCGGCGCTGGCGCAAACTTGGCGTGGCGCGGACCACCTTGATCAATCAGCTGGTCCTGCTCGGTCACCGGCTGGGCGTGCCGATGGCAACGCTTGCCGCCTTTTATCGCAAGGCGCGGGGGTGAAGCAGGCTCTGGCTCAAGGATTGAAGAGTATCCACAGGGGCC
>JAYVLC010000215.1:0-20699 GCA_043759675.1 Sphingosinicellaceae bacterium | reverse complement strand
GTCCAAAAACTGCCCCCCCCCCCCCGGAGAGCCTTGGAGTCGTGCAATGTCGAGTATGTAGTCCAGCCCCTCGACCGCCTCATCGCCCCAGTTCCAGGTATCGACGAACGCCTGCGCCTGCGCGCGATCCTCGCTGCCCTGATTGTTGTAGATCTGGAAATAATTGCGCTTCGAATTGAACGGCGGGTCGATGTAGCAAAGGTCGACGCTGGCCGACGCGATCTTGCGGCGGAGCACGTCGAGATTGTCGCCGTAATAAAGTTCGTTCTGCATACACGTTACGGTAGCAGTGCGCCTCGCGACCGTCATCCCCTCAATCGTCATTCCGGCGAACGCCGGGACCCAGACGCAAAATCGAGGGGCGTGCGGGAGCGTGCGCGCGCTGCCGCGCGCTTTCTTGGGAGCTTCTGGGTCCCGGCGTTCGCCGGGATGACGGGAGGGGTTAGCGCTTTTTCGCGGGGGTTTTCTTCGCAGCTGGCTTTTTCTTCGCTACTGCCTTCTTCGGTGCCGCCTTCCGCATCGGCTTCTTGCCCTTGCTCGGTCCCGCTGCCGCCCTAGCGTCAATCAACGCAGTCGCTTCCTCCAGTGTCAGCGTTTCCGCGTTGGCGGTTTTGGGGAGCGTCGCGTTCGTTGTGCCGTCGGTGACGTAGTTGCCGTAGCGGCCTTCCATCAGGCGGATATCGCCGCCCGATACCGGGTGGGCACCCAACTCACGCAATGCCTTCGGCCCGCGCCGTTCGCCGCGGGGTTCCGCGAGTTTGACGACGGCGGCGTTCATGCCGGTCTCGAACACTTCGGCAGTTGAGGTCAGTCTGGCATATTTGCCGTCGTGGGCCAGATAGGGGCCGTAGCGACCGATGCTCGCGGTGATCGGCAAACCGGTCTCCGGATGTGCGCCAACCGTGCGGGGCAAGCTGAGCAGGCGCAGCGCCATCGCGAGATCGAGTGTCGCTGCATCGACATCCTTGGGGATGCTCGACCGGCGAGGCTTTTCGCCATCGCCGCGCTGGACATATTGGCCAAAGCGACCGCTGCGCATGGTGATCGGCTCCCCGGTTGCCGGGTCGGTGCCGAGTTCGCTCGGCCCATCGCTGGTAGCCGCTGCGTCGCCACTGCCGCCGAACTGTCGGGTATAGCGGCATTCAGGATAGTTGGAGCAGGCGATGAACGAGCCGAACTTGCCGCCGCGCAGGGACAGCCGCCCGGTGCCGCAGGTCGGGCAGATGCGCGGGTCGCCAGCGCCGGTGTCCGGAAACAGGTAGGGCGCAAGGAATTCGTCGAGCGCCTGCGTGACCTCGGAGGGTTTCAGCTCGATGATTTCCAGGGTTTTTGGTTTGAAATCATCCCAAAAGGCGCGGAGCACAGCCTTCCAGTTCAGGTCGCCCGCTGAAATTTCATCGAGCTGTTCCTCAAGGCCCGCCGTGTAATCATATTCGACATATTGCTCGAAAAACCGTTCGAGGAAGGCGGTGACAAGGCGACCGGATTCTTCGGGGTGGAAGCGGTTTTTCTCGGCGCGGACATAGAGGCGGTCCCGCAGCGTTTGCAGGATCGACGCATAGGTCGACGGCCGGCCAATGCCGAGTTCCTCCATACGCTTGACCAGTGACGCTTCGGAGAAGCGCGGCGGCGGCTGGGTGAAATGCTGCTCGGCGCGGGCGGCGGACAGCTTGGGGGTGTCGCCCTGCGTTAGCTTGGGCAGCCGCTGGCCATCCTCATCGCCGCCGTCGGCCACGTCGTCCTGTGTCTCGGTGTAGAGCGCGAGGAAGCCGGGGAAGAGCACGACTTGGCCCGTCGCGCGGAGCATCGCGCGGCGATTGGAGTCGGTGAGATCGACCGAAGTGCGCTCCATGCGCGCCGATGCCATTTGACTGGCGAGCGTGCGCTTCCAGATCAGCTCGTAGAGTCGGGCATGTTCGCCGGACAGGCTGGCGCGGTCGGGGGCGAGGCTCAGGTCGGTTGGTCGGATCGCCTCATGCGCTTCCTGCGCGTTTTTGGCCTTCGACTGATAGATACGGGGCTTGTCGGGGACATGATCGGCCCCGAAGCGCCGCGCGATGACATCTCGGGCTTGGGCTATTGCTTCACCGGCAATGCTGACACCGTCGGTCCGCATGTAGGTGATCGCGCCCTGCTCGTAGAGCTGCTGCGCGGTGCGCATCGTCTGCGTCGCGGTCATGCCGAGCTTGCGCGCGGCTTCCTGCTGCAGGGTCGAGGTGGTGAAGGGTGGATAGGGGTTGCGGGTGACCGGTTTGGTCTCGACGGCGGCTACCCGGTAGTCACCCGCCAGCACATCGGCTTTGGCTTCATTGGCGAGGGCGGCAGCGTTCAGGTCAAATTTGTCGAGTTTCTTTCCCTGCCATTCGACCAGCCGCGCGACGAACGGCCGCCCGTCATTGGCAGCAAAATCGCCTTCGACGGTCCAATATTCGCGGTTACGGAACAGCTCGATCTCGCGCTCGCGGTCGACAATGAGGCGGAGCGCCACCGACTGGACGCGGCCTGCCGATTTCGCACCGGGGAGCTTGCGCCACAGCACCGGCGACAGGGTGAACCCGACCAGATAGTCGAGCGCGCGCCGCGCCAGATAGGCATCAACCAACTCTTGATCGATAGCGCGCGGGTGGTCCATCGCCTTCAGGATCGCGGTCTTGGTAATCTCGTTGAAGGCGACGCGCTGGGTATCGGCGGGCAGCGCCTTTTTGGATTTCAGATATTCATAGAGGTGCCAGCTGATCGCCTCGCCTTCGCGGTCCGGATCGGTGGCGAACACCACACGGTCGGCCTTTTTCGCCTCGTCAGCAATGGCGCGCAGTTGCTTCGACCGGTCGGCGGACACCTCCCAGTGCATCTTGAAATCATCGTCGGGTTCGACCGACCCGTCCTTCGGCGGCAGGTCGCGGACATGGCCGTAGGAAGCGAGGACGCGATAATCGCGCCCCAGGTATTTCTCGATGGTTTTGGCCTTGGCCGGCGATTCGACAATGACAAGCTGCATGAGTGGCGCGGTGTCCCTTACGTATACGCGCGATGGTGAGGAGGGGTGCTGGGCGACGTCAAGCGGGTTGACGAAACATTCCTTCGACGGCATAATCCGCAAATGTCTTGGGAGGTTGAGTATACGGACGAGTTTGGCGATTGGTGGGACGGACTTACCAACCGCGAGCAAGATTCGTTGACAATGTCGATTCGGCTGTTGCTGGAAAAGGGACCGCTGCTGGGGCATCCACATTCGTCTGGTATCGTTTCATCGCGGCACGCGCACATGCGGGAATTGCGGGCACAGGTCGGCGGACGACCGTTCCGAACATTCTATGCTTTCGATCCGCTGCGTTCGGCAATTCTGCTGATCGGCGGCGACAAAACCGGGGACGACCGATTCTATGAACGGTTCGTTCCAATTGCAGATGATCTGTACGACGCTCATCTCGTCGAACTGACCAAGGAAGGATTGCTCTGATGGCCGGTCACAAACCTTTCAAGAACCTCATTGCCGGATTCTCACCTGAACGACTGGCGAAGATCGAAGCGGGCACCGCACGCCTTCGTGCGGAAATGACGCTTGCCGAACTGCGCCAGGCGCGCCGCCTGACGCAAGAGGCGATGGGTGAAACGCTGCACGTTGGTCAGCCGTCGATCGCCAAGCTGGAAAAGCGCACGGATATGTACGTCGGAAACCTCCGCCGCTTCGTGCGCGCGATGGGTGGCGATCTGGAGATCGTCGCGCGCTTTCCCGAGGGCGAGGTGAAGATCAGCAACTTCGCGGATTTGGCGTAAGCTGAGCCCGCCCCAGTTTCGCAATAGGCAGATGTTGCCCCACTAAGCCAAAGTAAGGGACACCCGCCCGCCCGCATGCCTTGTCAGCCGCCCGGCCAGCTCCAGCTCCAGCAGCACCATCTGCACGACAGCGGGCGGCAACCCGGACAGGCGGATCAGTTCGTCCACCGGAACGGAAACCGGACTTAGCAAACCCGTTACCTCGTCCCGCTCATTGTCATTGGCCTCGGTCGGCGGCTCGCCGCTGCCGTGGAACGGGTTGCGGGGGGCTGAGGCGCGGGCGGTCATCGGACGGATCGCTTCGAGGATGTCGGCGGCGGACTGGACGAGCGTGGCACCGTCGCGGATCAGGCTGTTGCAGCCCTGGGCGCGCGGGTCGAGCGGGGAACCCGGGACGGCCATGACCTCGCGGCCCTGATCCGCCGCCAGCCGCGCGGTGATCAGCGAGCCGGATTTTGGCGCTGCCTCGACAATGACGGTGCCGAGCGCGAGGCCGGAGATAATGCGGTTGCGGCGCGGGAAATGGCGGGCCTGCGGCTCGATCCCCATTGGCTGCTCGGCGACCACCAGTCCGCGTCCGTAGAGCTGAGCGGTCAGGTCGGCGTTTTCGGGCGGATAGATGACATCGACTCCACCCGCGACGACGGCAATGGTGCCGCCGTCAAGGGCGCCCTGATGCGCCGCCGCGTCGATGCCACGCGCCAGTCCCGAGATGACAACGATGCCCTCGTTTGCCAGTTCAGCGGCGAGCTGGCGGGCAAAACGGATTGCTGCTGCCGAGGCGTTGCGCGCCCCGACCATGGCGACGGCGGGCTTGTCGAGCAGTGGAATATGGCCGCGCACCGACAGCACCGGCGGCGCATCCTCGATCCCGGCAAGCAGGGACGGGTAGGGCGGCAGCCCCCAGAACAGCATGCGTCCGCCGAAGGCCTCGACAGCGGCGACTTCGCGCTCGGCTTCGGCGGCGGTGGCAATGCGGAGTTTGTCCCGCCCACCGCGCCGGGCGATGTCGGGCAGGGCGTCGAGGGCGTTTCTACCGTTGCCGAAACGGGCGATGAGCTGGCGGAAGGTGACGGGGCCGACATTTTCGGAGCGGATCAGCCGTAGCCGCGCGAGCTGTTCGGCATCAGCCATCCGATTTGACGCCGATCTTCCCTTCGGTTCCGGCGCGCAGCCGCCCGATATTATCGCGGTGTTTCCACAGCACCAGCAGGGCCATGCCCCACAGGATGGCCCCCGTTGACATGTCACCCAACGCGATGACGGCGACCGGGGCCGCAACCGCGCCGAGCATCCCGCCGAGTGATGAATAGCGCGTGGCAAAGGCCGTCAGCAGCCAGATCGCCGCGAACGCCAGCCCAGCGGGCCAGAATGCCGCTAGCGACACGCCCAGCATGGTCGCGACGCCCTTGCCGCCCTTGAAGCCGAGCCAGACCGGGTACAGGTGGCCGAGGAACGCCGCCGCGCCTGCCAGCGCCTCAACATTGTCGCCGGGACCAACGTGACGTGCCAGCAACACCGCAGCTGCGCCTTTACCGCCATCGAGCAGCAGGGTTGCCAGCGCCAGACCCTTGCGTCCGGTGCGGAGCACGTTTGTTGCGCCGATATTGCCAGACCCGATGCTGCGCAAATCCCCTGCGCCACCGAATCTGGTCAGGAGCAATCCAAACGGAATCGAGCCGAGCAGGTACCCGGCAGCTAGCCAGGCCCCGATGCATGTCAAGGCGGTCTCGCTGGTCATATCCACCCCCGTTGGCCGTCATCCTAGTGGCAATTTGCGTCCCCAGTCCATCCGGCCAGTTGGCCGGGTAAAAAATTCGAGGGACTCTCGGGACGATTTGCGTATACTAATCGTCAAAATAAGGCGCTGCCACTGCTGAGGGGACCATCACATGTCAAAAATGCGTATCCTGTCTGCCGCGTTTGTCGGAATTGCGCTGATCGCAAGCGGCGTTTCGGCTAAATCCAGGCGGCCAGCCGCTCCCGTGTTGCCGGCCGCCGTTGTGGCGCAGATCCGGCCGATTGTTATCGAGGCGATTGCCGAGATCAGGCCGATCATTGTGGCCGCACAGGCGGCGGATCGCCCGCTGACCCCGTCCGAGATCATGGTCATCCGTGATGTACGGGCGGATACGCGCGATTCAATCAATGATGTGCTGGTCGGGAATAACCTTCCGCCTCTGCCAGAGCGGCCGAACCGCCCGATGCGCCCCGGCGCAAATTAGCGCGTGGCAGGTTCTTCGGTGCGCCGGGGTTCGGCGTTTGCCGTGGCATTTCTTGTGTCCGTTGGCTCGGTGGCCGAGGGTGCTGAGCGACCGCGCGAGGATGACACCCGGCTGACCCTGTCGTCCGGGCTGGACTATTCCAGCGGCAAATATGGCGCTGCGTCATCGACCGGCATCGTGTTTGCCCCAATGTCGGTCAGGCTCCGCAGCGGCAACTTCCGCTGGTCGGCCAATGCGGCCTGGCTTCGGGTTGATGGCCCAGGCGACATCATTGCCGGAACAGATGGAACGGTGATCGTTGCCCCGGGCGGTAGCGCGAGACGGACGAATAGCGGGATCGGCGACCTGTCCATCGGCGGCAGCTACGCGTTCAAGCCAGCCGCAGACCTTGAGATCGAGCTGGGCGTCCGCAGCAAACTACCGACCGCATCGGTCCGGAAGGGTCTTGGAACCGGTAAGGCCGACGCGTCGGTGTCGGTTGATGTCTCCTACTGGACCGGTAAACTTTTGCCATTTGCTGGGGCCAAGTGGATGATTCGCGGTGATCCTGCTGCCTACCGGCTGAACGACGGTCTTGATGCGTCGGTGGGCGTTGCGGCGCGGGTCGGTCACGGGGTCGATGTTTTTGCCAGCTACGAATATTCGCAAGCCAGCTCGGCATTTTCGGGCGATGAGCATTCGCTGTTTGCCGGTGCGACCATTCCGCTGTCCGACCATTGGCGGCTGACACCTTACGGGATCGCGGGCCTGTCGCGATTCGCCCCAACAGTCGAGATCGGATTGCAGGTCGGCTGGCGCCTCAACTGAACACCCGGCTTGTCCGGGCTGCGCTGCCCCAATAGAAGGCGCGCATGACCGACCGGCTCACTATCGTGCTGGCGCAGCTCAACCAGTCAGTGGGTGACCTGCGCGGCAATGCGGACGCGATGCTGCGCATCCGGGCTGCGCATCCATCGGCTGATCTGATCGTGTACCCTGAGCTGCAACTGATCGGCTATCCGCCTGAGGATCTGGTGCTGAAGCCGGCGTTGCAGCAGGCTGCCGACGCCGAACTCGCGCGGATGGCGGTCGCAACTGCTGATGGCGGTCCTGCGATGCTGGTCGGCAGCTGCCACCGCAAGGACGGCAAACTGTACAATGCGATGGCGCTGCTCGATGGCGGCACGGTTGCCGCGCTGACGCTGAAACACGACCTGCCAAATTATGGAGTGTTTGACGAGAAGCGGGTGTTTGATTCGGGGCCATTGCCAGGACCGATCACCGTCAAAGGCGTGCGGATCGGCATTCCGATTTGCGAGGATATGTGGCTGCCCGATGTCTGCGAATGTCTTGCAGAAACCGGGGCTGAACTGCTGATTTCACCAAATGGCAGTCCCTACGAACTGGGGAAGGATGACCGGCGGCTGGGGCACGGCGTTGGGCGCGTCAGCGAAACCGGGCTGCCGTTGGTGATGCTGAACCGGGTCGGCGGGCAGGATGAGCTGGTGTTTGATGGCGGGTCCTTCGTCCTCAACGCTGACCGGACGCTGGCGCTGCAAATGCGCGAGTGGGATGAGATGGTTGCGGTCACCGAGTGGGAGCGCACCGCCAGCGGTTGGCGCTGTGTGCCGGGCGTCATCACCCCGCATGAGGATGATCTGACCAATATTTACCACGCCATGGTGGTTGGCCTTCGCGACTATGTCGACCGCAACCGGTTCCCCGGTGTCGTGCTTGGCCTGTCGGGCGGGATTGACAGCGCGTTGTCGGCAGCGGTCGCGGTCGATGCGTTGGGTGCAGACCGGGTCTGGTGCGTGATGATGCCGTCGCGGTTTACCTCGCAGGAAAGCCTGGACGATGCGGCCGACTGTGCCAGGCTGCTTGGGGTACGGCTTGACACCGTGCCGATTGAGCCAGCGGTTGCAGCGTTCGACATGATGCTGGCACCGACCTTCGATGGACGAAACCGTGACCTGACCGAGGAAAATATCCAGTCGCGCATTCGCGGCGTCACACTGATGGCGCTGTCCAACAAATTTGGCCACATGCTGCTGACAACTGGAAATAAATCTGAAATGTCAGTTGGTTATGCGACGATATATGGTGATATGGCAGGCGGGTATTCGGTCATCAAGGACGTTTACAAGATGACAGTGTTTGCGCTGTGCCGGTGGCGTAACGCCAATAGGCCGCGGTTTGGACTTGGCGCAGACGGGCCGGTCATGCCCGAACGCGTGATCACCAAGCCACCATCAGCCGAGTTGCGGGATGACCAGAAAGATGAGGACAGCCTGCCGCCCTATCCCGTGCTCGATGCGATCCTGATGGGGTTGGTCGAGGACGAAAAATCGGTAGCTGAGGTGGCGGCTGCCGGTATCGACGCTGCGACCGTCGCACGGATTGAGCGACTGCTTCACATCGCCGAATACAAGCGCCGTCAGGCACCACCCGGCGTCAAGATCGGCCGCCGAAATTTCGGTCGCGACCGCCGCTACCCGATCACGCATGCCTTTCGGACGCTATCATGACGATAACGCGATTTGCGCCGTCGCCAACCGGGCAGCTGCATGTCGGTAACATATTCACAGCAGTGCAGAATTTCCTACTGGCACGCCGCTGTGGCGGACGGTTCCTGCTCCGGATGGACGATACCGATCGGGCGCGTTCCACCGAGGTGTTTGCACAAGGGATTCGCGATGATCTCGCGTGGCTCGGGCTGGTCCCGGATGCGGAGGTCAGGCAGTCGGACCGGTTCGCGGCCTATGACGCGGCGCTCGAACGGTTGCAGGCGGCGGGGCGGTTATATCCCTGTTTTGAAACCAGCGAGGAGCTTGATCTCAAGCGCAAGGTTCAGCTGTCACGCGGACTGCCGCCGGTTTACGACCGTGCGGCTTTGACGCTGAGCGCTGCCGACCGGGCGCGATTTCTGGTGGACGGGGTAAAGCCACACTGGCGGTTCAAGCTCGACCCGGGGGCCGTCAGCTGGCGCGACCTTGTGCGGGGCGACTGCCATGTCGATCCGGCGTCGCTGTCAGACCCGGTGGTGCGCCGGGCAGATGGCAATTGGTTGTACATGCTCCCATCGGTCATTGACGACATTGACATGGGGATCACCCATGTGGTGCGCGGGGAGGACCATGTCACCAATTCGGGCGTCCAGTTGCAGATGTTTGCCGCGCTCGGTGCTGAGCCGCCGCAGATGGGGCATTTTGGGCTATTGAGCGCGACCGAGGGTGTATTGTCGAAGCGCCTCGGGTCGACAGGGATGGCCGAGTTTCGTGACGGCGGGATTGAGCCGATAGCGCTGGTGGCTTTGCTCGCCCGCCTCGGGACGTCGGTCGCGATCGAGCCGGTTGCGACCTTGGCCCCGTTGATTGCAGGGTTTGACCTTGCGCATCTGGGCCGGTCGCATCCGAGGTTTGATCCGATTGACCTTTCCCATCTGAATGCGCGGATCGTGCATCAACTTTCGTTCGAGGCTGTCGTTGGCCGGGTACCTGACGGGATGTCTGCGGCTGCGTGGGATGCGATCCGTCCAAACCTGAAGACCGTCGCGGAGGCCGAGGATTGGTGGCAGGTCGTTGAGGGACCGATTGCGACAGGGACTGACCCCTTGGACCGGGCGTTTCTGACCGCTGCGCGGGACGAGCTCGCGGCGCTGCCATGGGCTGACGATGTCTGGCGGGCTCTGACCGAGGCGCTCAAGGTTTCAACCGGGCGCAAGGGCAAGTCGCTGTTCCTGCCGTTGCGCCGTGCGCTGACCGGCCGCGACCATGGGCCGGAAATGGCCGCGCTGTTGCCGCTGATTGGGCGGGACCGGGCGTTGGAGCGGCTCAGCCAGTAGCGAAAGCCCAAGGCAGCGGTTATGCTGTGCCAATGTTGCGCAAACTCTTCCCGCTCGACGACCTGAGGTCGTTCTTCCAATCCCGAAGCACGCATCAACTTTGGGCGGCCGGCCTGTCAGTCGGAATGACGATCGTGGTGATGACCGGATTTCTGATCGAAAACCGGTCCGGATATATGAAACCCGATCCGGTGCTGGTGTATGTCCAGAGCTGGCCCGCCAGCCGCACCGAGGCTGACGTCAAGGCGCAGCAAGCGACCGAGCTGGCGGCGCGGCTGGCAGCGTTGAAAGTCCAGAAGGCCGAGGAAGCTGCGGCGAAGGCTGCACCGAAGGCTGTTCCCAAGGCGTGACCAGCGACGATCAGCGCTGGATGGGCACGGCATTGGCGCTGGCCGAGCGCGGCGTCGGGCGTACGGCGCCAAATCCTGCGGTTGGATGTGTGATCGTCCGGGACGGTATCGTTGTCGGGCGTGGCTGGACCCAGCCGGGCGGGCGCCCGCACGGCGAGGCCATGGCATTGGCCCAAGCCGGGTCGGCGGCGCGAGGTGCCACCGTCTACACCAGCCTGGAACCGTGCGCCCATGTCAGTCACCGCGGCGGGTCGTGCACTGACGCACTGATCGAGGCTGGCGTGTCGCGGGTTGTGGCGGCAGTCATTGATCCCGATCCGCGTACAGCAGGACAAGGACTGGCACGGCTCGCAGCAGCCGGCGTTCAGGTTGTGGTCGGTGTGCGTGAGGTCGAGGCGCGGTCCTGTGCTGCAGGATTTTTCTCTCGGGTCGAGCGGGGGCGACCAAGGATCACGTTGAAACTCGCGCTATCACTTGATGGACGGATCGCGATGGCGTCGGGCGAGAGCAAATGGATTACCGGGCCGCCCGCCCGCAACCATGCCCATCTGCTGCGCGCCCGTTCGGACATGATCCTGGTCGGACGCGGGACGTGGGACGCGGATTTGCCGTCGCTGGACGTGCGATTGCCTGGCCTTGCGGATCGGGGGCCGCGGATTGCGGTGCTTGGTTCAGGGCTGACAGACAGCGGCCGAGCCGAGCGGTTTGGGTCGATCGCTGCGATGTGCGCAGTACCGGATGCGAATGACCTCTTGATTGAAGGTGGGGCAGCGGTCGCGGCAACGGTGCTCGGAGCCGATGTCGTCGACCGGTTGATTATCTACCGAGCTCCGATCCTGCTTGGTGACGGATTGAGCCTTGGCGACATTGGTTTGGCCCGCCTTGCCGACAGTCATGGGCGCTGGCTACCAACTGAAAATCGTCAGCTTGGCGTCGACCGGCTGGAGATTTACGAGCGGACCCGGTAGGCAAGGGCGCATGTTCACCGGGATCATCACAGACATCGGCACGATTGACAGCGTTGAGCTGCGCGGCGACCTTCGGGTCCGCATTGCTACCGGCTATGATACCGCTGGTGTTGCAATCGGGGCATCCATCGCCTGTTCAGGGGCTTGTCTGACTGTCGTTGACAAAGGGCCGGGGTGGTTTGCTGTCGATATCTCCGGCGAAAGCCAGTCGAAGACAGCTGGCGACATGTGGTCGGTCGGACGTCGCCTTAATCTTGAACGAGCTCTCAAGGTTGGCGATGAGTTGGGCGGTCATATCGTGACCGGGCATGTCGATGCCGTCGCGCGGATCACCGATATCGCCACGGAGGGTGATTCGTTGCGCGTCTCACTGACCGCGCCCGCCTCGGTTGCCCCATACATCGCGACGAAGGGGTCGATCTGTCTCGATGGCGCATCATTGACGGTCAATGCCGTGACAGACACTCCGGACGGCGTGCAGTTCGGCGTCAACATCATCCCGCACACCGCATCATGGACAACCTTTGGGTTGTCCAAGGCTGGTGACGAGGTCAACCTCGAGATTGACGTGCTGGCGCGCTACCTTGGGCGGATGCAAAACAAGGCAATGTGAGATTTGATAGTTGGAAATCACATTCGGATGTGATTTATGACAATCATGAGCATGAAATTGATCGCCAAACTGCGCGCCCTCGTAAATGACGGCGGCATGTCGCGGTCCGGCCTCGCAAGGGCGGCTGGCCTCCACGCCAATACATTGCGCGATCTTGATGCGCCGGACTGGAACCCGACCGCTGATACGTTGCGAAAGCTTGAGACCTTCATTTTTGCCCAGGATGAGTCGCCCGCACTGGTCCCGGTCGAGGAGATCATCGAGGAGGCCCGCAACGGGCGGATGTTCATCCTTGTTGACGACGAAGACCGGGAAAATGAGGGGGACCTCGTGATTCCGGCCCAGATGGCGACGCCGGATGCGATCAATTTCATGGCAAAATATGGTCGTGGCCTGATCTGCCTGTCGATGACCCGGGCCCGGGTCGAGCAGCTCGGTCTGCCGCTCATGAGTCGCCAGAATGGCACCCGCCATGAGACGGCGTTTACGGTTTCGATTGAAGCCGGGGAGGGGGTCACTACGGGTATCTCGGCAGCCGACCGGGCTCGCACCGTCGCGGTGGCGATCGATTCCGGCAAGGGACCCGAACATATTGTAACCCCCGGCCATGTCTTTCCGCTGGTAGCGCGTGACGGGGGCGTGCTGGTTCGGGCCGGGCATACCGAGGCTGCCGTTGACGTCGCGCGACTGGCCGGCCTCAACCCGTCGGGCGTGATCTGCGAGATCATGAACGAGGACGGGACCATGGCCCGCATGGATGACCTGATATTGTTTGCGCAGCTGCATGGGCTGAAAATCGGGACGATCCGTGACCTGATCGCCTATCGCCGCCGCAACGATCATCTGGTTCAATGCACGGCAGAAATTCCGATGACCTCGGTCTTCGGCGGTGACTGGATTGCCAAAACCTATGTGAACCGCGCGGAATATGCGGAGCATCTGGTACTGCAAAAAGGCAAGCCGGTGCCCGGGCAACCCACGATGGTCCGGATGCACGCGCTGTCGATCTTTGATGATATGCTGGGCGAGCTCAGCGGGCGCGATGGTCAGCTGCAACGCTCGATGCAGATGATCGGCGAAGCAGGATCAGGGATCATCGTCATTATCCGTGACGTCAGCCCCGATCGGCTATCGCGGACGATGCTGGCTCGCTCCAACGCATCGCCCAGCGGCATGGACCAGCGGGACTATGGCATCGGCGCGCAGATACTCGTTGATCTCGGCGTCCATGACATGGTGCTGCTGACCAATTCGCACAAAACATTCGTTGGCCTTGACGGCTACGGGCTGAACGTCGTCGAGGAACGCTCGATTCCACCGTTCGAACGGAGACTTTGATGTCGCATGTCCTGCTTGTCGAAGCGCGGTTTTATGATGATCTGGCCGACGCGTTGCTTGACGGCGCGCGCACGGCTTTGGACGCCGCTGGGGCAACGCATGAAACCGTGACCGTTCCCGGCGCGCTTGAAATTCCGGCTGCGATCATGCTGGCGTCTGAAACGGGGCGCTACGACGGTTATGTGGCGCTTGGCAGCATCATCCGGGGGGAAACCTACCATTTCGAGGTGGTGTCGAACGAAAGCGCGCGCGGGGTGATGGCGCTGACGCTCGACGGCCTCGCCATCGGCAACGGCATCCTGACTTGTGAAAATGACGGTCAGGCCTGGGCAAGGGCACGGCGGACCGACAAGGACAAGGGCGGCGATGCGGCAAAGGCCGCACTGGCGATGATTGCACTGCGCGAGCGGTTTGCGAGCTGAGCGTTGGAGATCGGTGACCTTCGGGCCGATGAGATTGCGGCCGCTGCCGCGCTCTGGTTGGCTTGCGGGCTGACCCGTCCCTGGAATGATGCGCAAGCGGATGCGCGTTTGGCGTTGGCGTCGCCGTCCTCGACGATCCTCGCTGGCCGCGAGGCAGGGACGCTGACCGCAACGGTTATGGCGGGTTTCGACGGGCATCGGGCCTGGGTCTATTATTTGGCGGTTGCGCCGGAGCAACAAGGCCGCAGATTTGGCCGGGAGATGATGGCGGCGGCGGAAGCCTGGCTCCGTCAGCACGACGCGCCGCGTCTTAACCTGATGGTCCGTGCCGACAATATTGCGGCGCGCCGATTTTACGAAGCGCTTGGCTACAAAGCGAGCGACGTCACGGTGTTTCAGCGCGACCTGTGAATCTGGGCAACAGCATTCCGACCTTCGCTTTGTAGCGAATATAGTCGTCCCCAAATGTTGTGATGAGGTCGCGCTCCTCATGCGCAACACCGATCAGCACGTAGATCGTCATCCCGAACGCCAGCAGGATGCGGGAGGCGGTCATTTCGGGCGTGAGCCACAAAGCCATCAGGAAGCCGAGATAAATCGGGTGCCGGACCCAGCGATATAATAGCGGGGTCCGCATTACAGGTGCGGACTGAGGTTTTGCGGGATCGCGCCAGGATTGGGCGAGGCCGAACAACTCGAAATGATTGAGCAGGAACGTGCTGATCAGGACGACCGCCCAGCCTAGAAATCCGGCGACCAGAAGCGTCGACCCGATCGGGCCACTGACCGACCAGATCGTCCCACCCACTGGTCGCCAGAAGGCGAACAACAAGATGAGCGCGAGACTCGACATCAGGACATAGATGCTCCGCTCCAGCGATGGGGGTATGATTCGCGTCCACTGCGCCTTGAAATTCGGGCGCGCCATGACGCTGTGCTGAAGGCCGAACAGCGCAATGAGGGCGATGTCGACAGCGAGCGCCAGAGCCAAAGGTGCGGCGGGCCCACGGCTGACTGTTGTCGGGGCGAACCGCAAATCCAGATCGTCGGTAAACGCGATCAAATAGAGGAAGGTCGCGAAAAACACAGCGTAGCATGTCAGGCCGACGAGTGATCGAGCTGCGCGTAGCATGATGCACCTCCGAATTCAGTTCGGAGATGTTATGAGTGCTGAGCGGCGGGCACAAGTAGCACGGGGTTCCGTTTGGGCGGTGTGGCCGCTAGAAGCCCCGGCATGTCATCCGTTACCCCCAAGAAAGTCCGTGTCGGCAACGCGCGGTCCGCTGCGCGCCTTGCTGCGGTGCAGGCCCTTTATCAGCGCGATATGTCGGGTGTACCCGTGGCCGTGGTACTGAGTGAATTCCACAATCACCGGCTTGGTGTTGAAGTCGAAGGCGAGCTGATCCGCGACGCGGATGTCGATTTCTTCAATGACATCGTGAAGGGCGTTGATGCGCGCCATGTCGAGATCGACGACCTGATCGGGCGGAACCTTGCCAAGGGCTGGGCGATGGATCGCCTCGACCGGCCGTTGCGGGCTATTCTGCGGGCGGGAATTTATGAGCTGGTCGCGCGCCCGGATGTTCCGACGGCGACCGTGATCAACGAATATCTCGACGTTGCGCATGCCTTTTACGAAGCAACCGAATCGAAATTCGCCAACGGCCTGCTCGATTCGGTGGCAAAGCAGGTTCGGAGTTGATGTGTCCTGCCCGGGCAGGGAGGCACGGTCCTGATGCTTGAGCGCGATATCATTGCCCGGTTGCTTGCGCCGCTCGCGACTCATCCGGCTGCGCGCGGCCTTACCGATGATGCCGCTGTCCTGACCCCACCAATCGGGCGTGACCTAGTATTCACCCATGACGTGCTGGCCTGCGGAGTCCACTACCTGCCCGGCGACCCGCCGTCGGATATTGCGTGGAAATTGCTGGCAGTGAACCTGTCCGATCTTGCAGCGATGGGCGCGCGGCCGGTCGGCGTGTTGCTGGGTCTAGGGCTGAGCGCAGCTGAGGACGAGGGCTGGCTCACGGCGTTTTCGGATGGCCTGCGTCGCTGCCTTGCTCGGTGGGGCGTGGCTCTGCTCGGCGGCGACACCGTTGCCGGGTTGGCGCAGGCAGTGCTCGGGCTGACGGCGATCGGACAGGTGGAGGCCGGGTCCGCTCTTTCGCGGTCGGGAGCGACGCCGGGTGATGAACTGTATGTCACAGGGACCATTGGCGATGCCGGCCTCGGGCTGGCTATTGCCAAGGGGGACGCAGCCGCGGACAAATATCTGCTGGCGCGCTACCGGAGACCTGAACCACGGCTGGCGTTCGGGCAGGCGATTGTGGGACTCGCGAGCGCTGCAATGGATGTTTCCGACGGTGTGCTGATTGATGCGCAGCGCTTGGCGGCGGCGAGCGGGGTGTCGATCCGGGTGGACTTGTCGGCATTGCCGATTTCCGATGCAGCGGCGGCGCGAACAGCGAATTGCGATGCTGCACTGCTGGAACGCGCGACCGCAGGCGATGACTATGAGTTGCTGTTCACGGCCCCAGCCAGTGCTGAAGCGGCATTGTTGGCAGCAGCGTACACAGACCGGTTGCGCCTGACCCGGATTGGCATGATTGGGGCGGGGTCAGAGCTGACGGTTATTGGTCTGACTGGCGGGGCATTGGTTCCGGGCCGCCTCGGTTATGAGCATCGAGGCTAGCGAACAGCCGTCACAAGCTTGCATCCCGCCGTCGCTTTTGCCACAAGCCGCCGCAATCGTCAGACCGGCCCCGGGCAAGTGGGCCAATCAGGGGCTTGAGACAGATGGATATGGTTTTGCTTGCGATGCTCTGTGGGCTCGCTGCCGTGGCTTACGGCATAATTACTGCCATGCAGGTGCTGCGCGCACCGGCGGGCAACGCCCGGATGCAGGAAATTGCTGCGGCGATTCAGGAGGGCGCGGGTGCCTATCTGAAGCGCCAATATGTCGCCATTGGCATCGTCGGCGTTATCGTTGCCGTCCTGGTGGCGGTGTTTCTTGGGACCATTCCGGCCATTGGCTTTGTGATTGGCGCTGTGTTGTCGGGCGTCACCGGTTTCATCGGCATGAACATTTCGGTCCGGGCCAATGTGCGCACCGCCGAAGCCGCGCGTCATTCGCTTCAGGGCGGCCTGACCATGGCATTCCGGTCGGGGGCCGTGACGGGTATGCTTGTTGCCGGGCTCGCGCTGTTGGCCATCGCCGGCTATTTTTATGCGCTGGTCTCCAGTGGCATGGACGCGACTAGCCGTCCGGTTATCAACGCGCTCGTCGCGCTGTCATTCGGTGCGTCGCTGATCTCGATCTTTGCGCGGCTTGGTGGTGGCATTTTCACCAAGGCCGCTGACGTCGGCGCTGACATGGTCGGCAAGAACGAGCTGGGCTTTGACGAAGATGATGACCGGAACCCCGGCGTCATTGCCGACAACGTCGGTGACAATGTCGGCGACTGCGCCGGTATGGCCGCCGATCTGTTCGAAACCTATGTCGTGACCATTGGTGCTACCATGGTGCTTGTCGCGCTGCTCGTGGCTGGGGCCGATGCAGCCAAGCTGATGACGCTGCCGCTGCTGGCTGGCGGCGTCTGCATCCTGACCTCGATCATCGGTACCTATTTCGTCCGCCTTGGTGGCGGGTCGATCATGGGCGCCCTGTACAAGGGCTTCATCTGGACAGCGGTGCTGTCGATCCCGGCGCTGTGGTTCGCCACACAGGCGATTTTCCCCGATATGAACGCGGTGATTGCCCAGACAAATTCGGCTGCGGTGCAGTTCACCGGACGGGCGCTGTTCTATTGCATGCTCGTTGGCCTTGGTGTCACCGGGCTGATCGTCTGGATCACCGAATATTACACCGGTACCGATTATCGCCCGGTGCAGTCGATCGCCAAGGCGTCGGATTCGGGTCATGGCACCAACGTCATTCAGGGTCTGGCGGTATCGATGGAATCGACCGCAATGCCGACGCTGGTGATCGTGGTTGGCATTATCGCCAGCTACCAGCTGGCAGGCCTTATCGGCATCGCCTTTGCTGCAACCGCGATGCTGGCACTGGCCGGGATGGTCGTTGCGCTTGATGCTTATGGCCCCGTCACTGACAATGCCGGTGGCATTGCCGAAATGGCCGGACTTGAGGGCGAAGTGCGCGAACGCACCGATGCGCTCGATGCGGTTGGCAACACCACCAAGGCGGTCACCAAGGGCTATGCCATCGGCTCTGCCGGTTTGGCGGCGCTGGTGCTGTTTGCGACCTATACCGAGGATCTGAAGCAGTTCTTCACGGGTGTGCAGCCTGATTTCACCCTGTCGAACCCCTATGTGGTTGTCGGCCTGCTGCTCGGCGCCCTGCTGCCATATCTGTTTGGCGGCATGGCGATGACGGCGGTCGGGCGCACCGCGCAGGCGGTGGCTCAGGACATCCGGGCCCAGTTCCGCGAGAATCCCGGCATTGCCGACCGCAGTGTGCGGCCGGACTATGCCCGGACCGTCGATCTGGTAACGGCGGGCGCGATCCGGGAGATGATCATCCCGTCGCTGCTGCCAGTGCTCGCCCCGGTCGCGGTGTATTTTGCGATCACCGCAGTCGCAGGGCAAGCGCATGGTTTTGCAGCCCTCGGCGCGCTGTTGATGGGTGTGATCATCTCCGGCCTGTTCGTCGCCATCTCGATGACCTCGGGCGGCGGCGCGTGGGACAATGCCAAGAAGGTCATCGAAGTTGGTGCCTATGGTGGCAAGGGCTCCCCCGCCCACCAGGCAGCGGTGACCGGCGATACCGTCGGTGATCCGTACAAGGATACTGCTGGGCCTGCGGTCAACCCGATGATCAAGATCACCAATATCGTCGCGCTGCTGCTCCTCGCAGCGCTGGCGGGACATGGCGGCTGAGCCAGCTGCCAAGGACGAAAATGATGAACCCCGCCCGGCCAACCGGGCGGGGTTTTTCTTTGGGTTGCTCGTGCTACTACCGGTTCAAGGCACATTCGGGGAGGAATTTATGCGGTGGGTAGTGCTCGCTGGCTTGTTTGCAGCGGCGGCGGGGGCGCAATCGATCCCTCCCAAATATGATGTAGCGGTGTTTGGACGTTTGCCGATGATCGACGACGCCGAAATTTCACCGGATGGTACGGCTATCGCTGCCAGACTGGTGGCCGATGGCCAGCAGCAGCTGGCAATTATTCCGCTTGTCGCTGGAAGCAAGGCGTCCATTACGTCCTTTGGGCCGATCAATCTTGATCGTTTTCAATGGGTGAACAATGACCGGGTCATCGCGGCTATTTCTTCCATCGACAAGATTGAAGGTACGATGGTTCGCGTGTCCCGTCTCCTTTCGGTCGGGCGTTCAGGCGCGGCACCGATCAAGCTTGACTGGGAATCCGGTGCCCAAACAGGAACGGATGTGGTTTGGGTTCCGACCGATGGCAGTGCGTCGATTTTACTCGCTACCCGGACGACCATTTTTTCCAACCTGGACGGGTATTGGCCTCGGGTTGATCTGGTGAATGTTGTCACGGGTAAAGTGAAAAACATCCAGACGGGAAAACAGGGAATTCATGATTGGTATGCGGACTATCGCGGAAATGTCCGAATGGGATACGGGTACAACGGGGATTCAAATCGTGGAATTCTGATATATAGATCAGAAAGAGAACATTTGTTCCGAACTATTGATCGAGCTGCGTACAGTAAAGATGAACAATTGATTGAACCAATTTTGTTCCAAAGTGACCCAAATAAGCTTGTAGTTGATAGTGATCATGAAGGTAGATCTGGGTTCTATAACTATGATATTGCTGAAAAAAAATTTGCCGGAACGGTGTTTTCACACCCGCAATACGATCTTGGGCGGGCGATCTTGTCTGCCGATGGGTCAGCCATCGCTGGTGTCAGGTTCATCGATGATCGGGTTCGGACCGAATGGTTCGATCCTGATCTCAAACAGCTTCAGTCCGATCTGGACAAATCGGTCCCGGGGCGGTTTGCCAATATCGTCAGCCTTGATGCCAAACGAAGCCGTATGCTGGTCGAGGTCAGTAGCCCGACATCGCCACCGGTTTGGTGGATTATGGACCGTAATACCGGCAAGATGAGCAAATTCGGGAACAGCAATGATTTGCTGAAAGGTGCCGTCCTCGCCCCGATGGTGCCTGTGTCATATAAGGCTCGGGATGGTCTCGATATCCCGGCCTATCTCACGCTGCCGGTCGGGCGGGATGCCAAAAATCTGCCGTTGATCGTGATGCCGCATGGCGGGCCGTGGGTCAGGGACTATCTTGGCTATGACTATTGGGTCCAGTTCCTCGCCAATCGTGGCTATGCGGTGCTCCAGCCAAATTATCGCGGCAGTAGCGGGTACGGCACCGAATTTCGTGACAAGGGCGATGGTCAGTGGGGCCTCGCGATGCAGGATGATGTGACGGACGGCGTCAAATGGGCGATCGCGCAGGGCGTTGTCGATCCAAAGCGGGTCTGCATTGTTGGCGGATCCTATGGCGGCTACGCGGCGCTGCAGGGGGCGGTGAGGGACCCCGACCTGTATCGATGTGCCGTTTCATTTGCCGGTGTTTCGGACATGGCAGCCCAGACCAGATTTGATGACAAATTCCTGTTCAGCAAGATCATCAAGCGTGATCGAAAACGCGCTGCGCCTGATTTCGCAGCGATTTCCCCGGTAAATTTTGCGGCGGTTATCAGGATTCCAATCCTGCTCGTCCATGGCAAGCAGGACCTCAGCGTTCCGTACGAACAGTCGGTCAGAATGAACGCGGCCATGGTCAAGGCCAAAAAATATGTTGAATTTGTCACTCAACCGCTCGGGGATCATCACCTGTCGCGGCAGGTGGACCGGATCGAGTTCCTGACCCGGCTCGAATCCTTCCTCGCCAAATGGAACCCTGCAAACTAATTGTTAACGCGCTTTACACTCTGTTAACCTTTGTCAACGTAAACGGAGAGGGTTAACGGTTTGCTTCGCCTGCCGTTACCGGTTGGGCGAGCGAGTAGGGGGTAGGACCATGCGGGTATTGCTGATTGAGGATGACGCACCGACGGCCAAGAGCATCGAGCTGATGCTGGCAGTCGAAGGCTTCAACGTTTACGCGACCGATCTTGGAGAAGAGGGTTTGGACCTCGCCAAACTCTATGATTATGACATCGTGCTGCTCGATCTCAATCT
>JAYVLC010000214.1:0-5595 GCA_043759675.1 Sphingosinicellaceae bacterium | reverse complement strand
GAAACACCCCCACCCAAACCCTCCCCCGATGGGGGCGGGATTACCGGGGGAGCGGTCTTACTCCGCCAACACCATCTCCATCCGCCCAGCATCCGCTGCCCGGGGATGCGGCTGAACCCGGATCGTCACATGCGCGCCAAGCCGGGTGACGGCATCGACCATCAAACAGCTTCATGCTCAAACGGATTGACCAGACCGACGCCCATCCCGACGAAGTCTGCCACATTCCGCGTGGCCAAGGTCAAGCCCGCGTCGATCGCGGTGGCGGCGATCCAGGCGTCGCGTTCGGACTTTGGGTCGGGACTGTGCAGGCCGGCGCAGACGAGGGCGACCGCCCGTGACAGCGGCAGGGTGCGGTGTTCATAGGCTGTCATCACCTGATCAAGGAACCAGCGGCGCAACACCGCGCCTTGCCGGGCGTCGCGGTGCTCCATTTGCCGGACGCCGCGGTCCAGCTCGAAGATGGTCATCGCCGAAACAAACGTCGCCTCGACATCGATCTGGCTGAGCCAATGCGCCGCGCGGGCGTCGATCCGGGCAGTGCCGAGCTTGCGACTCTCTGAAATGATATTGGTATCCAAAAGATACATCAGTCGGCGAAATCAGGTACATGCGACGTGAGCTTCGACCGGGCGGGCTCCCATTCGAAATCCTGAGACACGACAGGTGCCAGTGCTTCGGATAGCGTCTTGCGCTCCGCAGCCATACGCTCAAGCGCCTCCTCAATCACATGGGCCTGACTGCGGCCCCCGGTGGTCAGCCGACGCAGCAGGGCCGTGGCCCGTGCCGAGCGGATGGTTATTGGAGGCTGGCGACGCCGTGCGGCCTGGGACATTGTGCACCCTTTCAAACCGTGAGCATATTACCGTACTTGCACATATACAAGTACACTTGATTGTCGGGCAACAGCCCCCTCAATGCACTGACGGCGCGAGCTGCGCGATGTGGCGGCGCGGATTGCCGAACTTATCGACTGGCTGCCGGAAGAGGAAGCGAACCAGCTACGTTTCGAATTCGCAAAGGAAGTCGAACGGCTTCAACACGCCGCCTGACGCCGTCTACCGGCACAGCGAGATTTGGACCGCATATTATCCGGCCAACATGTGTTCCTCCGTTCGTCCATCAGCCTTATCACGGCAAAAAAGCCGCCGCCCAAACCCTCCCCCGAAGGGGCGGGCCTCGGCTTCGGCTTGACCAGATTTTTTGACCAAGCTACCTTGCCCGCCTTATGACCATTCATGTCAATATCGGTGAGGCCAAGACGCGGCTTTCGGAGTTGCTGGCGGCGATGAAGCGCGGGGAGCGGGTTCAGATCATGCGGGCCGGTCAGCCCGAGGCCGAACTGGTCCCGGCGCATCTTGCCGAGGCGATGAAACCAGCCAATATCGGCGACATGCGGCGGGCCGCCTTTGCCCGCGCCGCGACGACCTTTGCCCACCTCGCCGGGTCCGCCGAGACCATCGTCCCACCGTCGATGACCGAGGACGAAATCGGGGCCAGGGAAAGCCGGATCTGTGGACCTGCTGCTTGACACCCAGATTCTGGTGTGGCTGCAAACCGGCGACACCCGACTGCGGCAACCGGTGCGGGAGGCGCTGTTCGACAGCCGCAATGACCTGTGCGTCTCCGCCGTCACCGCCTGGGAGTTCAGTGATCTGGTGAAGCGGGGGCGGCTCCCGGCCTTGGGAACGCTGGACATGTTGATCCGTGACTATGGGTTGCGCGTCGTGGATTTTCCGGCGCGGGTCTGGCCGCTGGTGATGGCCATGCCCGACATCCACCGGGACCCGATTGACCGGATGCTGATCGCTCATGCGCTGGTTGACGGATTCACACTGGTCACGGCTGATGCGGCGATCCGGCAGTATCCGGTGAAGACGCTTTGGTAGGGTGAGTGCGGTCGTCAGGAAGAAGGACAGCGCGGGAGTGAATCCCGCTTGTCGTCGGTCGGGTTCGCGTTGGGCTTTGCCCTTGCGACCCGCCGTCCGCTTGTTCGGCGTCTCGCGCGTTAGCTACCGAACGCTATCGCGTTCGCGTCGCTACCGCGGTGCGCCTCACTTCGACTTTTGCACCTGCTCGAACTCGAGCTCGACCGGCGTTGCCCGGCCGAAGATGCTGACGGAGACTTTGACGCGGCCGCGGTCGAAGTCGATTTCCTCGACGAGGCCGATGAAGCTGGCGAACGGGCCGTCGAGCACCTTGACCTGATCGCCGATTTCGAAATCGACCTTCAGCTTGACCTTGGCGGTGGAGACCGTCTCGTCGACCTTGGTGTTGAGGATGCGCGCCGCTTCGGCCTCGCTGATCGGCTGCGGCTTGCCTTGCTGGCCAAGGAAGCCGGTGACCTTCGGGGTGTTCTTGACCAGATGGTAGACGTCGTCGGTCATCTCCAGCTTGGCGAGCACATAGCCGGGGAAATATTTGCGGTCGGAGATGACCTTCTTGCCGCGGCGGACCTCGGTGACCTTTTCAACCGGCACCTCGACGGCATCGACAAAGGGCACCAGGCCCATGCGGGTTGCGTCCGCAAGGATCGCGTCGCGAACCTTGTTCTCGAAGCCTGAATAGGCGTGAATGATATACCAGCGCGACATATTGGATCTTTGTCTCTCGCCTAATTGCCGGACAGGAGTGAAAGCAGCTGTTTGACGCTATACCCGAGCACCGCGTCAACCACCGTGAAGAATAGCGACAGGATCACCACCATGATCAGCACCATGATCGATGCCTGCACGGTTTCACGCCGGGTCGGCCAGGTGATTTTCCCGGCCTCCTTGCGCACCTGCCGAACGAACTCGCCGGGGGATGTCTTCGCCACGCCTCAACGTCCTTCAAACCACAACAGCCGACCGATGAACCCCCATAGCTGGCGCTCACCTGTTGGCGAAATCTGCTTCCCGAACCTTCGTTCCTGCCTGCCGCCGAAACGGTTGGCAGGAGTGGAGGGACTCGAACCCACGGCCCTCGGTTTTGGAGACCGATGCTCTACCAACTGAGCTACACTCCTATCGGTCCGGGAGCGGCGCTGTATAGTTGCCGCCACCCCCGCGCGCAAGCCGGATTCAAGGGAGAGGCGGCGGCGGGAGCGGGTAGAGGGAATCGAACCCTCGTATGAAGCTTGGAAGGCTACCGCTCTACCATTGAGCTATACCCGCATCCCGTGCCGCCCATTTCCGCCAGCCAAACCTCCGGCTTGCCAGCCGCAGCTTTGGCACAGGCTGGTGGAGGAGGTTGGATTTGAACCAACGTAGGGAAAACCCGGCAGATTTACAGTCTGCTGCCATTGACCGCTCGGCCACTCCTCCACGGAGCGAGGCGGCTAAATGGCGAACGGGTCCGGCAGTGTCAATTGCTTCCGGTGATGCTTGACGCAAGGCGGCCTGTGGAGAGATGGTGAATTGATGAACCGCACCCTGATTTTCGCGCTGATCGCCGGAACGCTGGCGCTGCCGGTGGCGGCCTATGTGCCGACGGCCGAGGACAAGCTGTTTGCCCTGACGCCGACCGATTTCCAGCAGACAGCGCGCACCGGCGGGCAGGGCGCATCGGTCACCATTGATACCGCGCGCGGCTTCATCGAATCGCACGGCCTGCTGGCTGCCGATCTGGGCGACAATTATCTGCGCGCAGTGATCGACAGGGCAAGCGGCAAGCTGCGGTTTCAGGCGGTGCAGACCGTGACCTACCAGGGCGGTTGGCGATATTTCCACACCGCTGAATTCGAGGGCGGCGCGGCGAAGCTTGAGATCATCGTCCGGGAAGTGGCGGGTTGCTACGGCTCCAAAACCTCGAGCTGCACCCTGCGGGAGGAAATCGCGTTCGACATCCCCGAGGCGGCGTTGCGCGCGCTGGCCGCGACCTACCGTCCACGCAGCCGCACCGCATGGAGCTACCGCCTGAAAGCCACCGCCAATGCGGACTTCGACGGGCGGTTTGCACCAGCGGAGGCTGCGGGGCTGCTCCGGGCCGTGGACGCCTGGCAGGCGAAGCAACGCTAGATCGCGGGATCGCGGTCAGAGCGCAACCTCTCGCAGCGGCGGAATTCGTCAGTGCAGACCCTAGCCCTGCCGCTCCAGTCTTGCTAAAGCCCCCGCCCAAGGCAATCGGCACCCGTAGCTCAGCTGGATAGAGTACTGCCCTCCGAAGGCAGGGGTCAGAGGTTCGAATCCTCTCGGGTGCGCCATTTTGGTCCAAAGGCGGAGTCGGGCTCGATCTGCCGGCGGCTTCCTTGGTTATCCGGTTAATCGGTTCGACCGACCCGTTAGTCGCTGGGTGGGATGTTCGCCGAGGCGGGCCCAGACCGGCAGATGATCCGATGCTGTCCGCGCCAGATCGGTATCATGAACACCCGAGCCGAGAACCGATATGCCGGGCGCAACCATGATCCGGTCCAGCCGCCCGATCGGGCGGCGGGCCGGGAAGCTCGCGCCCGTCGGCAGGATGCGCCAGTGGGCAGCGAAATCCTTGAGGCAGCCGCCCGACAGCCGCCATTCGTTGGTGTCGCCCATCAGCAGCGTTGGCCGGTGCGGCGACTGGTGCAGCAGGTGCGCGATGATCGCCCGCGCCTGCCGCCGTCGCCAGAGGCCGGACAGATCGAGATGCATCCCGACGACGCGCAAATCATCGGGGCCGACCCGCAGATCGGCAACGACCGCACCGCGCGGCTCAAGCGTTGGCAGGTCGATGGGCGCGCAGTCGAGCAGCTCGACGCCGTTGCGGAACAGGATCGCATTGCCGTGCCAGCCAAGGCTCCCGGCTTTGCCGCCGAGCGGGGCGATCTGCCATCCGGCTTCGGCCAGCAGCTCGGGCGGCAGGGCGGCGGCCCGCGCCCCAAAGCGCCGGTCGGCCTCCTGCAGGGCAACAATGTCGGCCCCGAGGTCCACCAGTACCGCAATGATCCGGTCAGGACGGCGACGCCGGTCCGACGCGATGGCTTTTCGGACATTGTAGGTCGCGACGGTGGTCATTCAGCAGCAGGAATGGCTCGGGGAAGTGGCGAGTGGTGAGCTTGCATCGCTTCAGCCGTAGCCGTTTGAAGCTGTTCTGCCAAACCCACCCTTCCCCCACCGCGCCCCCCTTGCTACACGCGGTGCGACTCATTTCGCTCCCACTCGAAAGGCTCCCCATGACCGCCATTGGACATGACAAGCTCAACACGCGCCGCACGTTGAAGGTCGGGGGGATGAGTTATGATTATTATTCCATTCCGGCAGCGGCGAAGGTGGTCGGTGATGTGTCGCGGTTGCCTTATTCGATGAAGGTGCTGCTCGAAAATCTGCTGCGGTTCGAAGATGGCGGGTTTACGGTGTCGACCGACGACATCCAGGCGCTGGTCGATTGGCAGCATGACACCAAGTCAACGCGGGAAATTCAGTATCGTCCGGCCCGCGTGTTGATGCAGGATTTTACCGGCGTACCCTGTGTTGTGGACCTTGCGGCGATGCGCGATGCGATGACGAAGCTGGGCGGCGATGCGCAGAAGATCAATCCGCTGGTGCCGGTGCATCTGGTCATCGACCATTCGGTGATGGTTGACGAATTCGGCACGCCCAAGGCGTTCGAGGACAATGTCGAGCTGGAATATCAGCGCAACGG
>JAYVLC010000213.1:0-4376 GCA_043759675.1 Sphingosinicellaceae bacterium | reverse complement strand
GCATCGGCGTCAAGCCAGTCGACCTCGCCGCGCGGCGTCATCACCCCCCGCACCGGGCGGTCGGCCAGCCGCATCACGCCGGAAATCATCTGGCGCTCGCTCTCCTCGATCACCCCGGCAGAGGTCGCCTCGGCAACGACCAGATGGAGTTCCTCGGCGGTGACCTGTGTTTCGGACTCGCGGTTCAGCCGCATCAGCCGGAACGCCAGTGCGCTCGACTGATCGAGCAGCCAAACCAATGGCGCGCCAACCCGCGACAGCACCGCAAGGATCGGCGCCATGAAACAGGCGATGGGTTCGGGCGAGCGCAGCGCAAATTGTTTGGGGATCAACTCCCCGATCATCAGCGACGCATAAGTGGTGAGCGCAATGACCAGCGCAAAACCCGCAGTTTGCGCGGTATCGGCGGCCAGACCAAGCGTTTGCAATCGGTCTCCCATCGGTCCCCCAAGGCTCGCGCCCGAATAGGCACCTGCCACGATGCCGACCGCGGTGATGCCAATCTGCACCGTCGATAGGAACCGGCCCGGCTCTGCGGCCAGCAATATGGCGGTGGTCGCGCCGCGCCGTCCGGCCTTCTCCATCGCCTGCAGACGCGGGCGGCGGGAGGAGACGATGGCGAGTTCTGACATTGCAAACACGCCATTGATCGCGATGAGCAACAGGATGATCGCAACATCAAACCAGGGGAAAGCGTGCATCAGGCCTTGGGCGTCCTCGTGGGCGAAGCCCGACACCTTAACGACAGCCCGCAGAAAATGCGAGGATCAGCCGCGCCGTCCGGCAAAGAAGGCTTTGAGCAGCGCGGCTGCCGCCGCTTCGCCGATGCCGCCATAGACATCTGGCCGGTGGTGGCAGGTCGCGTGGGTATAGACCCGCGGGCCGTGGTCGATGCCGCCGCCCTTCGGGTCGGGGGCGGCATAATAGACCCGGTTGATGCGGGCAAAGGAGATGGCGGTCGCACACATCGGGCACGGCTCCAGCGTCACGTGCAGATCGCAGCCGGTCAGCCGCTCGGAGCCAAGCACATCGCAGGCAGCACGGATCGCCAGCAGTTCGGCATGCGCTGTCGGGTCGTTCAGTTCGCGCGTCCGGTTCCCCGCCTCGGCGATGATCGCACCCGAGGGATCGACGACTACCGCCCCAACCGGAACCTCCCCCCGCGCCCCCGCCGCCGCCGCTGCTGCGAGGGCGCGCGACATCGGGAGGGAGGCGGGAAAGGTCATGCGGTTCCCCTAGCCGCGCGACATGCGGTGAGTCGAGGGAGGGGTTGGGCTGTGGAGGGAATGATGCGGCGAGCATTGGCTCGCCCGCCCGCCCGCGCTATACTTCGGCGTGTCCTTTGTTCCCCGCCTCGACATCCTGCCTGAGCCGCAACAGGCGGTGTGGCGCGAACTCGGGAGCGTCCCGCCGCACTTCACGCTCTATGGCGGCACGGCGATTGCGCTACAGCTCGGCCATCGCCAATCGGTCGATTTCGACTTCTTGGCAGCACAGCCCATCGACCCAATCGCGCTGGCGCGTGATTTGCCGACGGTGACCGAGGCCGACCGTGCCACACTGATCGCGGCGGTGCGTGGCGTGCGCACGGACGCGCTGCCTGTGATCGCGCCGCTGGAGGGAGGCGCATGACCCCGTCCGGCGCCACTGCGGGTGTCGAGGCCGAACTTGCCGCCATCGCCCGCCGGACGATCTGGTTCGAGCCGCCGGAAACGGCGCTCGCCGACCGCCCCCGCTTCCTCGCCTACGCCTTCCGCTACGCCTCTGCCGAAGACATGACGACGCTTCGTGCGACATTGGGCGACGACGCGCTGCGCTACGCGCTCGACTGTGCGCCGCCGGGGATCATCGACGCGCGGTCCTGGGCCTATTGGAATTTGATGCTCGGGCGCTGGCCGGTGGAGGAGCAGCAAAACCGGATGCCGCACTGATCCTGAGCCGCCTTCGCCCGCGACACCCGCTTGCGCACGTTACGCCGCCTCGGCGACCGTCAGCCGCCCGATCTCTCCGCGCCTCGCAACAGGCCGCACCACAATCTCCACGTCGCGTCCTAGCGCGACGATGAACTCCATCAGCCGCTCGACCGAGAAGCCGTCGAGCCGGACGTTGACCAGCGCCGATACCTTGGGCTGCGGGATGCCGAGCAATCGGCCCAGCGCTGTCTGCGTCAGCTTGCGCTCGGCAATGATGCGCTGAAGCACAACGGCGAGCCTAACCTTGGTCTGGCGCTCCGCTGCATCGGGGAAGCCTAGGTCGGCGAAAACATTGCCCGAACCATATTCGATGCTGACGTCGACATCGCTCATTGCCCTGTCTCCCGTTCATGTGCTGCGCGCGCGGCCTTAAGCCGGGTTCCGATCAGCGCCACATCGCCACCGGCCGTCCGGACGCCGCGCGGCGACTTCTTCTGAAACGCATGCAGGACGTAAACCACATCCGCGAAGCGCACAGTGTAGACCGCGCGATACGTATCTCCATCAGAGTCCTCGACGATTTCGAAAACGCCCGGACCCTCACCCTTCCAAGGCTTGACCGAGGCATGCTTCGCGCCGATCTGCGCAAAACCGATCGCGTATCCAACCGCCGAGACCACCTCGCGCGGAAAGGTCATCAAGTCGCGCTTCGACGAACCTATCCAAACCAGTGGCCGCTCATTCACCCGTCGTTTATATCCGAACGGGTATAGAGATCAAGCGGCTTTGGCGCGGCTTGCCCGTTTCCGTTCATGCGGGTCGAGGTGCGTCTTCCTTAGGCGGATGCTTTTGGGCGTCACTTCGACCAGTTCGTCGTCGTCGATATAGGCGATCGCCTGTTCGAGCGTCAGGCGTTTTGGCGGCGTCAGGCGGATGGCGTCGTCCTTGCCGCCCGAGGCCCGGAAGTTGGTCAGCTGCTTGGCCTTCATCGGGTTGACCTCGAGGTCGTCGGGCTTGGCATTTTCACCGATGATGATGCCTTCATACAGCGGGTCGCCGGGCGCGACCATCAGGATGCCGCGTTCCTCCAGCATGTTGAGCGCATAGGCATTGGCCTCGCCGCCGCCGTTGGAGATCAGCACGCCGTTCTTGCGGCCCTCGATATTGCCCTTGTACGGGCCATATTTCTCATAGAGCCGGTTCATGATGCCGGTGCCGCGGGTATCCGACAGGAACTCGCCGTGGTAGCCGATCAGGCCGCGCGACGGGGCCGAGAAGGTCACGCGCTGCTTGCCGCCGCCACTGGGGCGCATGTCGGTGAGCTCGGCTTTGCGGATCGCCATCTTCTCGACGACGGTGCCCGAATATTCCTCGTCAACGTCGATGACGACGATTTCATAAGGCTCCTCGCGGCCACCGCCCGGTGCATCACGGAACAGGACGCGCGGGCGGCTGATGCCAAGCTCGAAACCTTCGCGGCGCATGGTTTCGATCAGCACGCCGAGTTGCAGCTCGCCGCGACCCGCGACTTCGAATGAGTCCTTGTCGGCGCTTTCCGTGACCTTGATCGCGACGTTCGATTCGGCTTCGCGCAACAAGCGATCCCGGATCATCCGGCTGGTCACCTTGGTGCCCTCGCGGCCGGCAAACGGCGAATCATTGACGGCAAAGCGCATCGACAGCGTCGGCGGATCGATCGGCTGGGCGTGCAGGGGTTCAGTGACGCCGGGATCGCAGATGGTGTTGGCGACGGTGGCGTGGGTCAGGCCGGCAATCGAGATGATGTCGCCCGCGCCCGCCTCTTCGACCGGCACACGCTCAAGGCCGCGGAAGGCCAGAAGCTTGGAGGCGCGGCCCTGCTCGACGATCTTGCCATCGGGGTCCAATGCATGGATCGGTGCGTTCAACTTGATCGAGCCTGAAAAGATCAGGCCGGTCAGGATGCGGCCAAGGAAATTGTCGCGGTCAAGCAACGTGACCAGGAATTTGAACGGACCATTGGGGTCGGCCGACGGGGCCGGAACATGGTCAACGATGGTCTGGAACATCGGTGACAGATCGCCAGTCCGGACATCGGGATTGTCGCCGGCATAGCCGTTGCGGCCCGAGGCGAAAAGGACCGGGAAATCCAGCTGTTCATCGGAGGCCTCGAGGCTCACGAACAGGTCGAACACCTCGTCGAGCACTTCCTGGGCCCGGGCGTCCTGACGGTCGATCTTGTTGACGACGACGATGGGCCGCAAGCCCAACGCCAGCGCCTTGCCGGTGACGAACTTGGTCTGCGGCATCGCCCCTTCGGAGCTGTCGACCAGCAGGATGACCCCGTCGACCATGCTCAGGATGCGCTCGACCTCGCCGCCGAAGTCGGCGTGGCCGGGGGTATCGACGATGTTGATGTGGGTGGTGGTGCCGTGGTGGTCGTCCCACTCGACGCTGGTGCACTTGGCCAGGATGGTGATCCCG
>JAYVLC010000212.1:0-6914 GCA_043759675.1 Sphingosinicellaceae bacterium | reverse complement strand
TTTGGGGTAAATATCATATTCGGTCGGCTCGCCTTTCGGCGCTTCAAACACCCGCTTGGCAACGGTTTCCTTCAGCTGCTGCAACTCGGCCCCGCCAAGCGCATAAATATGCCACGGCTGGAGGTTGCCACCCGACGGGGCCCGTGCCGCCCGCTCCAGCACCCGGCGCAGCACGGCACCATCCACCGGCTTGTCGAGAAAGCCGCGGACCGAGCGGCGGCTGGCGATTGCGTCGGAAACTTTCATGATCGCCCCGTAGCTGTTGAGCACATTGAAACGATAGCCTAGGCTGACCCCATGCTGTCCAGCCTCCCCAATCTGTTGACCCTCAGCCGTATCTTTGCCGTGCCGTTGCTGGTCGGCCTGATGTGGCAGCCCGGCTGGCTGGGTTACGCCCTCGCCTTCGTCCTGTTCTGTATCGCGGGCATCACCGACTATTTCGACGGCTATCTGGCGCGGGCCTACGGGACGGTATCGAAGCTCGGCCAGTTTCTCGATCCGATTGCCGACAAGATCATGATCGCAGCCGTCATCGTCATGCTGATTCACAACGGCATCGTGCATGGCTGGTCGGTGATCGCCGCGTTGATTATCCTGCTACGCGAGATTTTCGTCAGCGGGCTGCGCGAGTTTCTGGCCGGACTGCAGGTCTCGGTCCCGGTCAGTGCACTCGCCAAGTGGAAGACGGCGTTCCAGATGATTTGCATCGGCGCGCTGGTGTTGTCCGGCGTTGGCATCAACGAACTGCCGTGGTGGCTGCCAGCCTATGCGATCGGCCTCGGCACGCTGTGGCTCGCTGCCGGACTGACGTTGATCACCGGTTACGATTATCTGCGTACCGGCCTCAAGCATATGGCCTGACGCCATGATCGAGCTGCTGTATTTTGCCTGGGTCCGCGAACGGATGGGCAGGGACGGCGAGCGGCTCGCGCTGCCTGAAGGTGTCACGACAGTTGCGGACTTGCTGGGCTGGCTTGCGGCGCGGGGCGATGCGGTATTTGCCGAGACGGACAGGCTGCGGGTCGCCGTCAACCAGGCGTTTGCCACGATGGATGCCCGGGTCGCAGCAGGTGATGAAGTGGCGGTGTTCCCACCAGTGACCGGCGGATGATCAACGTCCGTGTTCAGACTGAGGACTTTGACCCCGGGCGTGAACTGGCGACCCTCCACGCCGGTCGAAGCGACATCGGCGCCGTCGCCAGCTTTACAGGTCTGGTCAGGGCCGACGAAGGGCTCGAATCCCTGACGCTTGAACATTATCCGGCGATGACCGGGCGGGCGTTGCAGACAATCGTTGCGCAAGCAGAAGGCCGTTGGCCGTTGCAGGCGGGCATCATCATCCACCGGCATGGTCGGCTATTGCCCGGTGACCGGATTGTACTGGTGGCCGTGGCCAGCCCGCATCGCGCTGCTGCGTTTGCGGCCTGCGAATTCGTCATGGACTGGCTGAAGACCAAAGCACCTTTCTGGAAGCTCGAGCAAAGGGGCAAGGAACGCCGCTGGGTCGCCGCCAAGGCCGAAGACGACATTGCCACCGACCGCTGGAGACACACATGACAACCGAATTTTGCACCGCCGAGCGCGACGGCCACATCTTGACGGTAACGATCAACCGGCCCGAGCGTATGAATGCGCTACACCCACCGGCCAATGAGGAACTGGCAAAAATCTTTGATGATTTCGCAGCGGACCCGGAGCTTTGGGTCGCTATCCTGACTGGCGCCGGGGAGCGCGCCTTTTCAGCCGGCAACGACCTGCGCTGGCAGGCAGAGGGCAATCGGCTGACAGTCCCGGCGAGCGGATTTGCCGGCCTGACGTCGCGCTGGGACCTCGACAAACCGGTGATTGCAGCGGTCAATGGCGTTGCGATGGGCGGCGGGTTCGAGATCGCGCTGGCCTGTGACCTGATCATTGCGGCTGACACCGCGACCTTTGCGTTGCCGGAGCCGAAGGTCGGCCTGGCGGCGCTGGCCGGCGGCTTGCACCGCCTGCCCCGCCAGATCGGCCTGAAACGCGCGATGGGGATGATCCTGACCGGGCGCCACGTCGGCGCCACCGAAGGGCAGGACCTCGGCTTCGTCAACGAGGTGGTCGCGCCCGTCGACCTGCTTGACGCGGCGCGGCGCTGGGCGGGGTTGATCGGGCAGTGCAGCCCGATGTCAATTCGGGCCTCCAAGGCTGCGGTCCACACCGGACTTGATGAACCAACACTCAGGGCGGCCTATGAAACCCAGATGCGCTATCCGGCGGTCGGCGCGATGTTGCGAAGCGACGATTTCCGCGAGGGGCCAATGGCGTTTGCGCAAAAGCGCAAGCCGGAGTGGACAGGCAGGTGAACGTCGGAGCAATCAATGCGGTGCATGTCGGCCGGATCGCGCCGCTGGGCCGGGATGCGACGCCGAGCGGCTTTGCCAAGCACGCGACCAAAGCACGAATCGCCGTGGGCCTGCTCGGGCTGGCAGGGGACGAACAGGCCGACCTCAGGGTCCACGGGGGCCCGGACAAAGCCGTCTACGCCTATCCTGTCGAAAGCTACCCGGCGTGGATCGCCGACTTCCCGGCCAATGCCCACACCCTGGTTGCAGGTGGAATGGGCGAAAATCTGGTCACGAGCGGCCTGACCGAAGACGATGTCAGAATTGGCGATATCCACCGGATCGGAACTGCGGTCGTCCAGGTTTCGCAACCGCGCCAGCCCTGTTTCAAGCTTGGCCTCTATCATGACGATCCGAAAATGATCGGCCGTATGGCTAAAACCGGGCGGTGCGGCTGGTATCTTCGTGTCATCCAGCCGGGTGAGATCGGCCATGGCGACCTGATTGAACTGGTTGAGCAGGCGCCCAGCGGCTGGACCGTCCGCCGCCTTTCCGGGGTGATCGCCTTGCCAAAAATCAGTCCAGAAAATCTGGCCGAAATCGGTGCAATGCCAGGGCTTGCGGAAAACTGGCGTCTGCGCGCGCTCCGTCGACTCGCCCGATAACCTGCCAGCGCCACCCGCGGCGGGTGCGCGCGAAAATCGATAGTAGCGTGATCGCCCGACCGACCTATCGTCAGGCCAAAGGCTGGACCGAGGGACTCGCGGCATGGGCGAAATCATCAGTGGCGACCGTCGCGTTTCATGGGATTTCATCGCCGAACGCGCCGCGCGCGCTGCCGCAGGCCTCGCAAACCTCGGCGTCAAACGCGGCGACCTGGTCGCGCTGTATTTGCGCAACGATCTGCCGTTTTTTGAAGCGACGTTTGCCGCAGGATTGCTGGGAGCCTACCCGACACCGGTGAACTGGCACTACGCCGAAGCAGAAGCGCGCTATCTGTTCGCGAATTCGGGTGCGCGCGCGA
The DNA here is from genome assembly GCA_043759675.1 of Sphingosinicellaceae bacterium. Taxonomy (GTDB): domain Bacteria; phylum Pseudomonadota; class Alphaproteobacteria; order Sphingomonadales; family Sphingomonadaceae; genus JADCGM01. The sequence goes on along the minus strand of JAYVLC010000212.1, from coordinate 3,575 downwards.
TCATCATCCACGCCGACCTGATCCCCTCCATACAAGGCGCGCTGCCGCCGGGTGTTCCGGTGCTGGTCGTGGCAACGCCGCCTGAAATTGCTGAAGCCTATGGCCTTGCGGCCGCACCGGTTCCGGCTGGCATGATCGACTGGTCAAGCTGGGTCGATGGCTTTGCACCCTATGACCAGCCACTGACCGACGCGCCGGGAACCGTGATCTACACCTCGGGCACGACCGGCCACCCAAAGGGTGTGCGGCGCAATCAACCGACGCCAGACCAGGTGGCGATGACGCGTCAGATCGGGGGCCGCGCCTTCGGCTTCACCGATTGGATGGGCTGTCCGGAACAGATCGTAACCGTGATGACCGGGCCAATGTATCACTCGGCCCCGAACAGCTATGGCATTGCTGCTGCCCGGCTTGGCGCAACCGTCATTTTGGCGGCGCGCTTCGATCCGGAAGATTTATTGGCGATGATCGAGCGTTGCCATGTCACCCATATCCACATGGTGCCGATCATGTTCAGCCGATTGCTGCGGCTACCCGACGCGGTCAAGGCCCGCTACGACCTGAGCAGCCTCAGGTTCGTCGTCCACGGTGCCGCGCCGTGCTCGGTGGCTGTGAAGCGGGCAATGATCGACTGGTGGGGCCCGGTGATCAACGAATATTATGGATCCACAGAGGTTGGCATTGTCGTGACATCGACCTCTGATCAGTGGCTGGCCCATCCGGGCAGCGTGGGCGTGGCAATCGCCGAGGCCGACGTTCGGGTGATCGACACCAGCGGCAACAGTCTGCCAGCAGGCGAAATCGGCGAGATTATCGCCCGCATCTCCGGAACCGCAGATTTTACCTACCACGGTGACGATGCCAAACGCGCCGCATCGGAAAAGGCCGGCCTGATCGCGCCAGGCGACGTCGGCTATCTCGATGCCGACGGCTTCCTCTACCTGTGCGACCGCGCCAACGACATGATCATTTCGGGCGGGGCGAATATTTACCCTGCCGAGATTGAGGCGGAGCTGCAAAAAATGCCGGGCGTTGCCGACTGCGCGGTGTTTGGTATTCCGGACGAAGACTTTGGCGAAGCAGTCTGTGCTGCGGTTCAGCTCCTGCCTGATGCGCAGCTCTCAGCATCAGAGATCCGCCTCTGTCTCCGCAGCCAGATGGCCGGTTACAAGGTGCCCAAACGCGTTGATTTCCACGCAGAACTGCCCCGCGAGGATTCCGGCAAAATCTTCAAGCGCAAGTTGCGGGAGCCGTTCTGGGCCGGGCTGTCGCGCCGAATCTAGGCACCCAGCGCTGCAAAGCTCTCAAGTACCGCCGTCGGGGCGTAGGGTTTGGTCAGATAGTGACTGTTGGAGAGTTTGCGCGGCTTGTCACTGGCCGATCCGACGGCATAAACCACGCCCACATCCGGATTAAGCGCCCGTGCCCGTTCGGCGATGGCCCAGCCATCCAGCAGTCCGGCCAAACGGATATCTGTAAAAAGCAGCGCAATACGTGGCTCGGACGCCTCAAGGGCTGCCATCGCCTCGCGACCATTAAGTGCCTGAACAACTTCATAGCCGACGCGTTCCAGCTCGAAAACCAACCGCTCGCGCAGCAGCACCTCGTCTTCGACGACCAAGACGCGGGTCATGCTGTCAATACGCCGTTCTGGTACCAGATATTGAGCACGCGTCGTTCCCCCGGCCGGTCATGCCATCCCTCCATAGCCCCGGTGCCAAGGTTCGTCGAATCCCCGCGGCGAATCGCGATGTTGGTGGGCCCGGAGGGATTCGAACCCCCAACCAAGCCGTTATGAGCGGCCAGCTCTACCATTGAGCTACAGGCCCCACCAGGCCGGTGGCGTTACCGCGTGGCCTCCGCCGCTTCAAGAATCTGATCCGCCGAAGCAGGCAATACGCCCTCCTTCGCAAGAAATCCGAACACTGCATCGAACCAGCCGTAAAAAAGCTTCAGATCGGCTGCATCGCGCACATACGGCGTGTGGCCAGGCTCGACCGACGGCGAATGAAAGGAAACATTGATCAATTGGGTGTCGGTATCGAGCAGGACGCGCAACGCCTCAAGGGCTTCGGCAACGGGAATGCCCTCGGGCGTCAGCGGCACACGGTTCAACAGGCCAGTCCGCGCAAGCACACTCCGTATCCGGTTCCCGCCGTGCCGGTAGAACGGTCGGGCCAGGTTTCGGAGAAGCCCGACAAACGTCGTCGTGAGCGGAACCTCCAGCAATCGGCGCTCCGGGCCGGTCCAATATGGCACCGAACACCCTCCAACAAAATTCGGGCCACCCTCGTCGGAATAATCGAAATGCGGTCGGACCGAGGTATCAATACGGTAGCCGAGCCTGTCCAGAGCCGCCTCGCTGTTCGGCCCGACGCCATAGCGTCCCGCCCGGTAGACCGTCGGTCGCACGCCGAAATTTGTCTCGATCATCGATGTCAGCGCCGAAAGTTTGGCGTATTCGAGTGCGCCGGGCAGGTTCCCTGCAAAACTTGTGTGGGGTCCAAGAATCTCGGTGAACGGCGGATTGACCCACGCATGGAGCTGCGTCCCGATCGCACATTCGCCGAGTTCCAGAAACCCGCGCAGGACCTCGACACTGTGGGGCGTGGAGGCGACAGGATAGTCGACAACATAGGTTGGCGTCAGGCCAAAACCACGCAAAACCCGATGGGCTTCAGGCAGCGCTTTAATTGCCAAGACCGACGTCGCGTCACGCCGCCGCGCCTGCCCCCAGTCGAATTCCTCCTCAGTATCGACAAAAATCGCGACGCGGCGACCGAAACTGTCGGGAAAGCGGACATGGAGGGGGGGGGGCGGCGCAAACATTGCGCGGAAAGCTTTAGCAAGGTGGAGCGCAAAAGAAAGGGTCGCGCGGCAAACTGGACGACCCTGAAGGGGCGACCCCCGGCGCGGGGGGGAGGGAGATGCGCCGGGGGCCGTCGGTCGGAGCCCACGGGGGAGGTGGCTTCACGACCGTTTGCTGCAATGCAGCAACAACACCCATATGGAGCTTTGAAACGGTATTGTGCACCGCCGTTGGCGGCCCCTCAGCTATGCAATTATTGCATGGCCTTGCCGCGCAGGTCGAACGCGGCGGGCGTCATCCGGCTAACGAGGAAATCGCGCAGGACAGCAACCCGCACCGAGGTCCGGAGCTCCGAGGGGTAGACGAAATACGTCCGGAACACAGGGCCTTCGACCCCGGTCAATATCGGCCTCACCTTGCCCGAAAAGCGGATGAGATAGCTCGGCAACGCCGCGATCCCGATTCCGGCCTCCGCAGCCTGAAGCAGGCCAAAAATATTGTTCACGGTCAGCGCTGGCTGGCGCGGCGGTCCATGATGCCCGACGTCCTGAATCCAGTTCACCGACCGGATCGACTGCGGTGCCAGCGTACCATAGACCAGAACGCGGTGATGATCGAGGTCCTCAACCGCCTGCGGCTCACCGTGACGCTCAAGATATTCAGGCGATGCACACAGAAAATATCGCACCGGAACCAATGATTTCTGGATCAGGTCCGCCTGATGCGGGGGATGAAAGCGAATCGCGACGTCGGCTTCGCGCTTCGA
>JAYVLC010000211.1:0-6089 GCA_043759675.1 Sphingosinicellaceae bacterium | reverse complement strand
GTCGAATAGAGATAGACCCGGCTTGCGCCTCCGGTGGCGAGCACCGTTGCCTTGCCGACAAAGCGTTCGACCATGCCGGTCTTGCGGTTGAGCGCGTACAGCCCGTGGCAGCGGCGGACTTCACAGCCGCCCTCGACATGGCGCTCGGTTATGAGGTCAACGCCGACATGGCCGGTCGCCAGCGTGATGTTGGGGTGTTTGCGCGCCGCGGATTCGAGCGCCTTTTGCACTGCCCAGCCGGTCGCGTCATCGACATGCACGATGCGGCGGGCCGAATGGCCGCCTTCCTGCGTCAGGTGAAATCGTTCGGTTTTGCCCTTGTTGAAGGGAACGCCCAGTTCAGCAAGGCGCAGGATTGCGGCGGGCGCATGTTCGACGACAAATTCGACGGTCTTGCGGTCGTTGAGCCCAGCGCCCGCGATCATCGTATCATCGATGTGAGCCTCGAAGGTATCGCCGTCCTCGAACACCGCTGCAATGCCGCCTTGCGCCCAGGCGGTGGAGCCTGCGCCCTTCGACAGCACAACTACTTTGGCACGGTCGGCAAGGTTCAGCGCGCAGGTCAGGCCAGCCGCACCCGACCCGACGATCACCACGTCATAGTCCCGGGTCTCGGGGGAGCGCCTAACCACCGGTCGCAGCAGTGCCGGTCAGCGACAGGAACACATCCTCCAGGTCAGCCTCCTGCGTCGACACGTCGACCAGCGCGAGGCCAGCGCCGGTCAGGGCTTGCAGAACCTGTCCGGCGTTGGTCTGGCGCTTGTCATAGGTGATGGCGAGCTGGCGCTTCCCGCGCAGTTCGGTCTTGCCGGGCATGCCTGACGGCGCGGCATCGAGGTCGCGGTCAAGCGTGACAACCACGGTTTTGCTCTGCGCGCTCGACAGCAGGACGCTGGTCAGGTCATTCGCCACAACCCGGCCCTTGTCGATGATCGCGACCCGGTCGCAGAGCGCCTGCGCTTCTTCGAGATAGTGTGTGGTTAGCACAACTGTCGTGCCACCGGCGTGCAGTTCGCGCACATAGGTCCACAGCTGCTGACGCAGCTCGATATCGACGCCTGCGGTCGGTTCATCGAGGATGAGGATCGGCGGATTGTGGACCAGCGCCTTGGCGATCAGCAGCCGCCGCTTCATGCCGCCCGACAGGGTGCGGGCATAGGCGTGGGCCTTGTCATCGAGCCGGACGGCCTTGAGGATTTCCATCGTCCGGCGTTTGGCCTTCGGGACCGCGTAAAGGCCCGCCTGCAACTCCAGCACCTCGAACGGCGTGAAAAAAGCGTCGAACACGATTTCTTGCGGGACGATGCCGATCGAGGCCTTGGCGTTGCGTGGCTGTTCGTTGATGTCGAAGCCCCAGATTCGCGCCGACCCTGAGGTTTTGTTGACCAGTCCGGCCAGAATGTTGATCGTGGTCGACTTGCCGGCGCCATTTGGCCCGAGCAGTGCAAACATGCTGCCGCGCGGAATGTCGAGGCTGACATTGTCGAGCGCGACCTTGCCGTCGGCATATGTTTTGCAAAGGTCACGGATTTCGAGGGCGGGGGGCTGCATGGCCCTGCCTTAGCGGTCGGGCGGCACTGCGCCAAGCCTTGCCGGTGCCGCCGACCCTGCGCTAATGGCGAGGCATGGACAGCAAATATCCGCCCGAAGTCATCCACGTCCTGTCAACCCGCGTCGCCTGTGACGGCGATGAAGGGCCACTGGGTCATCCGCGCGTCTGGTTGCAGATGGATGCCAGCGGCCAGGTTGATTGCGGCTATTGCGACCGGAGGTTTGTGCTCGACGGACCCGGTGAGGCGACGCACTAGGCCACTGAAAACGCCGTCATCCTGACGCAGGTCAGGATCCCGTGGGGACAGGGCACCAATCGTGGGGGATCCTGACCTTTGTCAGGATGACGGGTTGTTTCGATTTTCAGCACGTCGCCAAAATCATTTGGCTCGCCTATATCCAATCTCATGACCAATCCCGACCCTGCAACAATTTTTACCCGCGACACGGGCCTGACCAGCGAGCGGTTCGCCGATCTCGCCGCCGCTACGCTGAAAGGCTGCGACGATGGCGAGCTGTTCCTGCAATGGCAGTCGTCGGAAAGTTTCGGCTTTGATGATGGACGGTTGAAGGCGGCGACGTTCGATACCAATCAGGGCTTTGGCCTTCGCGGTGTGGTTGGGGAGACCACGGCCTACGCCCATGCCAATGAAATCAGCGAGGCGGCGATCCGGCGCGCCGGGGAAACGGTCGCCGTGGTGCGCCAAGGCCATGGCGGCACGGTCGCGGCCGCGCCTGTCCGGACCAACCGACATCTGTACACCGGCAGCGACCCACTTTCGGCGGTGCCCTTTGCCCGCAAAGTCTCGCTGTTGCAGGAAATCGATGCGGTGGCGCGCGCCAAGGATCCAAGGGTGGTGCAAGTCAGTGCGTCGCTTGCCGCGTCCTGGGGCGTGGTGGAAATCATCCGGCCCGACGGGTTCCGGGCAACCGACATCCGGCCGCTGGTGCGCCTCAATGTCCAGATCGTCGCCGAAGCAAACGGGCGGCGTGAAGTCGGGAGCTTCGGCCTTGGCGGGCGCTATCTGTATGACACGCTGTTCGAGCCTGCGACGTGGGGTCGTGCTATCGACCATGCGCTGGCGCAAGCGTTGGTGAATCTGGAGTCGGTTGCGGCACCGGCTGGCGAGATGACGGTTGTGCTCGGCCCCGGTTGGCCTGGCATCTTGCTGCACGAAGCGATCGGCCACGGGCTTGAGGGTGATTTCAACCGCAAGGGCACCTCGGCCTTTGCCGGGATGATGGGTCAGCGGGTCGCAGCCCCGGGCGTGACGGTCGTTGATGACGGGTCGCTGGAGAACCGGCGCGGCTCGCTCAGCATCGACGATGAAGGCACGCCGACGCAGCGCACCGTGCTGATCGAGGACGGTATCCTCAAAGGCTATATGCAGGACCGAATGAACGCCCGGCTGATGGGGGTGGTGCCCACCGGCAACGGGCGGCGCGAAAGCTATGCCCATGCGCCGATGCCCCGGATGACCAACACCTTCATGCTGGCGGGCAAGGATGATCCGGCCGAGATCCTGTCTCGGGCCAAATCCGGCATATATGCCAAAAGCTTTGGCGGCGGGCAGGTCGACATCACCAGCGGCAAATTCGTGTTCAGTTGCACCGAGGCCTACCGGATAGAAAACGGGCGACTGGGTGCTCCCGTCAAAGGCGCGACGCTGATCGGCAACGGCCCCGATGTGCTGACCCGGGTTCGGGCGATCGGCAATGATCTCGAACTCGATGAAGGTGTCGGGGTGTGCGGTAAAGCTGGCCAAAGCATCCCGGCTGGCGTCGGGCAACCAACGCTGCTCATTGAGGGACTGACGGTCGGCGGGACGGGGTGAGCGGTTAGTGAGCGCCCTCAATTGAGGCGTGCAAACTGCATTGCCTAATAAATAGGCAAGTTTCCACATCTCGGCGGGAATGCTGCACCGCAACACCATTTGGCACGGACTCTGCAACGCCGCTTTCCGGGCAAAGGAAGGGGTACGCATGAAACTCGTCATCGCGATCATCAAGCCATTCAAGCTCGACGAGGTCCGTGAGGCCCTGTCGAGCCTGGGGGTTCAGGGAATGACGGTCACCGAGGTCAAGGGCTTTGGCCGGCAGAAAGGCCAAACCGAGATTTACCGGGGGGCCGAATATTCCACCAACATGGTGCCGAAGCTGAAAATCGAAGTGGCCTGCGCGTCGGACCTCGCCAACCGCGTCGTCGAGACGATCCAGCAGGCCGCCCACACCGGTTCGATCGGCGACGGCAAAATCTTCATCCTCGATGTCGGCGGCGCGGTGCGGATCCGCACCGGCGAAACCGACGACACAGCATTGTAAGGGGCAATCACCATGCAGATTTCCAAGATTCTGCGCTGGGGGGGCATCGCTGCCGCCGCGGCGCTTTATGCGCATCCGGCGCTGGCGCAGGAGGCGGTTGCGGCTGTCACTGCCGCCGTTGATACGGTTACGACTGCTGCACCGGCTGTCGCCGAAGTTGCGGCGGGCCCAATCAAGGCCCCGACCACCGAACAGATGGCAACGATGGTCAACAAGGGCGACACGGCCTGGATGCTGACCTCGTCGGCGTTGGTGCTGCTGATGTCGGTCCCGGCGCTGGCGTTGTTTTACGGCGGTCTGGTGCGCAGCAAGAACATGCTCAGCGTGTTGATGCAGGTGTTCATGATTGTCTCGGTCGCAGCGCTCGTGTGGGTTGGCTGGGGCTATACAATGGCGTTCACCAGTGGCGGCGACGCGGCGACAGCGCCGTTCATCGGCGGCTTTTCCAAGCTCGGGCTGGCAGGCGTCACCGGCGGTACCTATGCCGCGACCTTCTCCAACAATGTCTATCTGCCCGAATTTGCGTTCGTGATCTTCCAGATGACGTTTGCCTGCATCACGCCGGCGCTGATCGTCGGGGCCTTTGCCGAACGGGTAAAATTCTCCTCGCTGATGGTCTTCGTCGTCGCGTGGCTGACGGTGGTCTATTTCCCGATCGCCCATATGGTCTGGTACTGGGCCGGCCCGGACTTCTTGCCCGATGCGCCGACCGACTATGGCTATCTGTGGGGCAAGGGTGCGCTCGACTTTGCAGGTGGTACCGTCGTCCACATCAACGCCGGCATCGCCGGGCTGGTGGGCTGCATCATGATTGGCAAGCGCACCGGCTTTGGCAAGGAAGCCACTCCGCCACACTCGCTGACCATGACGATGATCGGCGCTTCGCTGCTGTGGGTCGGCTGGTTCGGCTTCAACGCCGGGTCAAACCTTGAGGCCAATGGCGTCACGGCGGTTGCGTTCATCAACACCTTTGTTGCAACCGCTGCTGCCGCCGTGTCCTGGGCTCTGATCGACCAGATCAAACACGGCAAGCCGTCGCTGCTCGGCGGCGTGACCGGTGCGGTCGCGGGTCTTGTCGCGATTACGCCGGCCTCGGGCTATGCTGCGCCGCTGACGTCGATCGCACTCGGCTTCATCGTTTCGCCGATCTGCTTCTTCTTCGTCTCGACGGTGAAGAACAAACTGAAGTACGACGACACGCTCGACGTGTTCGGCGTGCATTGCATCGGCGGCATCGTTGGCGCGCTCGGTACGGCGGTCGTCGCCGACCCGGCGCTCGGCGGTCAGGGCTGGTTCGACTATACTGTCTTCCCGGCCGGGGTCGGGGCGTATGACATGGCGGCGCAGTTCATCGTGCAGGCAAAGGCGGTTGGCCTGACGCTGGCATGGTCGGGCATCGGGTCGGCAATCCTGTTCTTCATCATCGGCAAGACCCTGGGTCTTCGCCCGACGGTCGATCAGGAGCGCGAGGGCCTCGATCTCGCCGAACACGGCGAGCGCGCCTACAACTATTAGAGTTCCTTCCCCGAGGAAACGGGTGGCCGGAGTGGGAAACCACTTCGGCCACTTTTTTGGTGGCTGGCGGCGGCGGTCCCGTCGTGGCAGGTTATGCGCCAAAGGGGAGACCATATGAACCGATTCATCGCCGCCTTGCTGATCGCCACGGCCATTCCGGCCTTTGCCCACCCACCACGTCCGGCCGAAGATGTCGCGCGTGATGCGGCGCGTCATCCGGCTGAACTGACGATGTTTGCCGGGATCGGCAAGGGCAAGATGGTCGCCGACTTCATTCCGGGTGGCGGCTATTTTACCCGGGTGTTTTCCTATGCGGTCGAGCCCGGCGGGCATGTTACCGCCGTCGTCCCCGAGGGCGCGGCCCGGCTTGATCCGGTCGCCGCCAAGGCGATTGCCGACCTTGCCGCCGACGCAAGCTATGGCAATGTCAGCATCGCCTCGACGCTCAGCCCGGACGGTGCGCTCGACGTGGTCTGGACCGCGCAGAATTACCACGATCTGCACAACGCCTTGCCGCCGGAAGGCGTTGCCGGGTTCAACCGGCTGGTGTTTGCGGCGCTGAAGTCCGGCGGCGTGTTTGTCGTTGTCGATCACTCTGCCATTGCTGGCAGTGGTTTGACCGCCACCAAATCGCTGCACCGCATCGACGCCGAAACGCTGAAGGCCGAGGTTGTTGCCGCAGGGTTTGTCTTTGACGGGGA
>JAYVLC010000210.1:0-4529 GCA_043759675.1 Sphingosinicellaceae bacterium | reverse complement strand
GGGCCGCTTTACGAACCCGCCGACCTTGAGGCCTTTCTCGACAATCACCGGGAGGACAAATGGGCGCGCGAACTCGGCGATCCGGCCAATGCTATCCGCATTGGCGAAGCGGATGGGGCCGCAGTCGTTTATGCCAAGCTGACGACTCCGCCGGTGATGCCGTATGAAAAGGTCGCCGACCGCAGGGCCTATGAGCTGAAGCAATTCTATGTGCTCGGGCCGTGGCAGGGGTCTGGAATCGCTGACCAGCTGATGCGCTGGCTGCTGGAAACAGCGCGGACGCGCGGGGCCGACGACGTCTTTTTGTCGGTGTTCACCAAGAACAACCGCGCCCGCCGCTTTTACGAACGCTATGGCTTCGCCGTGGTTGGCCAATGGTCGTTCATGGTCGGCCAACACGCCGACGAGGACTATATCATGCGGTTGCGGCTCCATGATTGAAGCTGTCCGTGCGCCCGCAATCACCGTGCCGCATGCCTTCCTCGGGCGGACGGGCGGTGTGTCCGACGGAATTTTTGCAAGTCTGAATGTTGGACTGGGGTCATCCGATGCGCCGGACGCGGTCCATGAGAACCGGGTTCGCGCCTTGGCGAGCGTCGGCGCACCGACCCTGGTTACCCTGCATCAGGTTCACAGTCCGGATGTCATCACCGTCACCGGTCCGATCCCGGTCGCTGCCCGACCGCAGGCCGATGCGATGGTGACAGCGGTCGCGGGCCTCGCACTTGGCATATTGACGGCGGATTGTGCGCCTGTGCTGTTCGCGGACGAAGACGCCGGAGTCATCGGCGCAGCCCACGCCGGATGGAAGGGCGCGATCGGCGGGGTGCTTGCCAACACAGTCGCCGCGATGGAGGTGCTTGGTGCGGACCGGAGCCGCATCGTGGCTGTCATCGGTCCCTGCATCGCACGGCGGTCCTATGAAGTCGACGCGGGCTTCTTTCGTCGCTTTGCCGAAACCGATCCCGAATATGCCGACTTTTTCACGCCGGGTCGGGAGGGGCATCACCAGTTCGACCTTGAAGGCTTTGTCGCAGCGCGCCTTGCCGCAGCCGGCCTGCGCACCGTTATCGCGCTCGGCGAAGACACCTATTCGCAAGGTGCCCGCTATTTCAGCTATCGGCGGACCACGCATGCCGGCGAGCCTGACTATGGCCGCCAATTGTCATTGATCACCCTGCCCGGTTGACGCGAGCCGCTGTGTCGCTAATCACCGCCACGGGCAAACCGGGGAGCGCGTCGCATGAAGTTGATGACAGGGAACAGCAATCTCCTGCTGGCCAAAGATATCGCGGCCTATCTCGACCTGCCCCTGACCAATGCCTCTGTGCGGCGCTTTGCTGACGAGGAGATTTTCGTCGAGATCAACGAAAATGTTCGCGGGGAGGATGTGTTCGTGCTCCAGTCAACCGGAGCACCCGCCAACGACAATCTGATGGAATTGCTGATCTGCATTGATGCGCTCAAGCGCGCGTCGGCCAAGCGGATCACCGCTGTCATTCCCTATTTCGGCTATGCCAGACAGGACCGGAAACCCGGACCGCGCACCCCGATTTCTGCCAAGCTGGTCGCCAACATCATCACCAAGGCGGGTGCCGACCGGGTGCTGTCGATGGATCTGCACGCCGCGCAGATACAGGGCTTTTTCGATATCCCGACCGATAATCTGTTCGCCGCGCCGGTGATGGCTGCTGACATTCAGGCGCGTTTTCCGCTTGAGAATCTCATGGTGGTCTCGCCCGACGTCGGCGGTGTGGTGCGGGCAAGGGCGCTGGCCAAACGGCTCGACAATGCTCCGCTGGCGATCGTCGACAAACGTCGTGAACGTGCGGGCGAGTCGGAAGTGATGAACATCATCGGCGATCCGCGCGGGCGTTTTTGTATCCTCCACGACGATATCGTCGATTCGGCGGGGACCCTGTGCAATGCCGCCGCTGCGCTGATGGCCGCCGGAGCCGAGGCCGTCGTTGCCTATGTCAGCCACGGCGTGCTGTCGGGCGGCGCAGTTGCCCGGGTCGAAGGGTCGTTGCTGACCGAACTGGTGGTCACAGATTCAATCGCAGCACCGCCTGCAGTGCTCAACGCGAAAAAAGTGCGTCGGCTGACCATTGCGCCGCTGATCGGCGAAGCCGTGCGCCGGATCGCTGACGAAAGCTCGGTGTCCAGCCTATTCGATTAGGGCCTGGCCCGACCAGCTTTGTTCGTCCGATTCGGGAAAAGGCCTAAAGATCATAGGCCGCGCGGACGATCTCCCAGCCTTCTTCGGCAGTTTCAACAAAGTGGAACAGGTCGAGGTCGCTTCGGGCGATCACCCCTTCATCGGCGAGCGCGTCGAAATTGACGACCTTGGTCCAGAATTCCTTGCCATAGAGCAGGATCGGCATCGGCTTGACCTTGCCGGTCTGGACCAGCGTCAGCAATTCGAACAGTTCATCGAAGGTCCCAAAGCCGCCGGGAAACGCCGCGACGGCGCGGGCGCGCAACAGGAAGTGCATCTTGCGCAGTGCGAAATAGTGGAACTGGAATGACAGACCCGGGGTGACATAGGGGTTTGGCAACTGCTCGAACGGCAGGACAATGTTCAGGCCGACCGAGGGTGCCCCGACATCGGCGGCTCCACGGTTCGCCGCTTCCATGATCGACGGGCCGCCGCCGGAGCAAACGACGAACTGGCGCATGCCCCGGGCATCAAGCGGCGCGCCTGAACTGAGCTGGGCCAGTTTGCGCGCTTCATCATAGTAAACCGACTTGGCGGCCAGCCGTTTCGCGATCGCCGTCGCCTCAGGCGTCTCAGCCGCCGCGAGCAGCCCGTCGACCTCCTCCGGCGACGGGATGCGGGCGGAACCGTACATCACGAAGGTCGAATCGATCCCGGCTTCGCTCAACAGCAATTCGGTCTTGAGTAATTCCAACTGGAACCGGACCGGCCGCAATTCCTCCCGCAGCAGAAAATCGTCGTCCTGAAAGGCGAGTTTATAGGCCGGATGTTCGGTTTGGGCGATCGCCGTGGTCGATGCGGCCACCCGGGCTTCTTCGCTGGCTGTCGGGAAAATGCGCGGTGGGACGTGCGAAGTGGGAGTCATCAAATGCGCCGTTCGTTCTTATTGGGTTGAGTTCTCTACACCAAGATTTGCGCAACGTCAGTGACAGATGCGGGGATGGCCATTGCAACGACTTTTACGTCTGGATAGGGGCCGATCAGGCGTTAAACGAGGTTATGTTGCCTTGCTATGTTTCAATGGCACGAGTATAGAGAACAAAAGGGGACTTTGGCATGAATCCGCTCCCGACTGTCATCGATCTGTTTTGTGGTGCGGGCGGTCTGAGCGAGGGCTTTCGACAGGCAGGATATCGCGTCCTGCTGGGTAGCGACATCGATCAGACATTCGGTGAAACATTCAGCCGATCTCACAACGGTGCAGCCTTCGTTGCCAAGCCAATCCAGTCTCTTTCAAGTGCTGAAATCCTTAAAGAAACGGGACTCTGCAAGGGGCAGCTGGATGTCTTGGTGGGCGGACCACCGTGCCAAGGCTATAGTGTCTACAATCACGGCCGCGGCGAGCATGATCCGCGCGCTGGCCTGTTTCGGGAATATCTCAGGATTGTTCGAGACTTGGCTCCAAAATGGCTGGTCATGGAGAATGTGACGGGCTTGTTGTCCATTGCCGGTGGTCAATTGGTCCAGACCATCGCCGATGAAATTTCAAAATTGGGCTATGCTGTCGAGTGGCGAATTTTACGGGCAGAAGACTATGGTGTTCCGCAGGAGAGACGGCGCGTCGTTTTTGTCGCCAACCGGGTCGGTGCACCCATCCTGTTTCCAAAGATTGGATATGGTCAGGGGCTAAAGCCGTTCACTACAATCTGGGATGCGATTGGCGATTTACCGCTTTTGGCAATGGCAGATATTGCCAATTATCCAGTCGCTGCCAGCACCGCATATCAAGCTGAAATGCGGCAAGGCAATCCCAAATTGGCCAATCATTATGGCCCCAAGCTTGGCAAGGCCAATCAGGAGCGCATCCGGCATATTCCGCAGGGTGGATCGTGGCGCGACATTCCCTTCGACCTGCTGCCCGAAGGCATGAAGCGCGCCAAACGGAGCGATCATACCAAGCGATATGGCCGCCCGCGGTTGACCGACCTGTCGTGCACGATCCTCACCAAATGCGACATTCATTGGGGAGCGTATATTCACCCTATCGAAAATCGCGCCTTCACTGTTCGCGAGGCTGCAAGGTTGCAGTCATTTCCGGATGATTTTATTTTCTACGGCAGCATGACCGAGCAGTTTGTGCAGATCGGCAATGCCGTGCCGCCAATGATGGCGAATGCCATAGCGAATGGCATCATGCTCGCCAATTCGCAGATCGAGCGTATTGCTGCGTGAACATATCGGAGATTTTCGGGCACGGGGTCGGCGACCAGTCGGACGCAGCTTGGGTTGATCGGACCGGGAAACGTTGCCGGTTCCGGGGTAGCCCATGCACAAAATCGAGTATCACCGACCCTATCGGCATTTGTTCGGT
>JAYVLC010000209.1:0-3936 GCA_043759675.1 Sphingosinicellaceae bacterium | reverse complement strand
GGACGGGTTCCTGCCTTATGTGGAGGACGGCACCATCACGCTGGTTGGCGCGACGACCGAGAATCCGTCGTTCGAGTTGAACGCCGCCTTGCTCAGCCGGGCGCAGGTGTTGATCGTCCGGCGGCTGGACGAGGCCGCGCTGGAGAAATTGCTGGGCCGGGCTGAAGCTGTCGAAGGCCATGCGCTGCCGCTGACCGCCGAGGCGCGCGAGGCGCTGATGGCGTCAGCCGATGGCGACGGGCGGTTCCTGCTCAATCAGGTTGAGACGTTATTCTCGATCCGCATCGACGCGCCGCTTGATCCGGCTGCGCTGTCGGCGCTGCTGCATCGCCGGGTCGCGGTTTATGACAAGGACCGGGAGGGGCATTACAACCTGATCTCCGCGCTGCATAAATCCCTGCGCGGGTCTGATCCGCAGGCCGCACTTTACTATCTGGCGCGGATGCTGACGGCGGGGGAGGAGCCGCTGTATGTGCTCCGCCGCCTGGTGCGCTTTGCCAGCGAAGATATCGGCCTCGCTGACCCGCAGGCGCTAGTACAATGCTTGGCGGCCAAGGATGCCTATGATTTCCTCGGCAGCCCCGAAGGCGAACTGGCGATCGTGCAGGCCTGCCTCTACCTTGCGACCGCGCCCAAATCGAACGCCGCCTACACCGCACAAAAAGCCGCGTGGCGCACCGCTAAGGACACCGGCTCGCTGATGCCGCCGATGAACATCGTCAACGCACCCACCAAGCTGATGAAAGGCCTAGGGTATGGCAAGGGCTACGCCTATGACCATGACAACGACGCGGGGTTTTCGGGCGCGAACTACTGGCCAGAGGACCTGCCGCCGCAGACGTTTTACCAGCCGACAGATCGCGGGTTTGAAAAGCGGGTGTCAGAACGGTTGGCACATTGGGATGCGCTGCGGAGCAACAACAAAAACGGATCGTCATCCTGACGGAGGTCAGGATCTTTCGCCGTTTGGTTCCAAGAACAAAAAATCTTCAGCATGCTGATTCCCACCACGCCCGCTCATCCTGAGCGAAGTCGAAGGACGCAGGATACTCGCGACGAGGTCTGTGGGTCCTTCGACTTCGCTCAGGATGAGCGGGGGCGGGGGTGCTTCATGTGACCAGGAGGAACGGTGACATGGCTTTGCTCTCCGACATCGCAGTCAGGATGACGCGCTGAACACGGGGCGTCAGCCCGCCGTTTCCGCCACTGGCCGGTCCAGCATATTGTGGCGCTTCAGACAGTGGCGGAGTTGGTCGTAGCTGAGTTTCAGGGCGACCGCCGTTTCGCGCTGGTTGTGGCGGCAACGTTGCAGGGCGGCGGCGAGGATGTTGCGTTCATAGTCGGCCATGGCGCTGCGCAGGTCCGAAACACCGGCATGATCGGGGGCTCCGGACGCGGGTGGCGGTGGAGTGGCGGGGATTGCGGAGCGGACTGTGGCTTCGCCCGTGCGCGTCGACATCGTCTGGCGCGGTCGCCATGGCGAATCGAACGGGTCGAGCGGCAGCGCGCCAATGGGGCTCATGGAATCCTCCCAGCGGTAGACGGCGCGTTCGACGGCGTTCTTCAGCTCCCGGACATTCCCCGGCCAGCCATGATCCTTCAGCGCCTTTTTGATCGGTGCGGCAAAGCCTGGAAATTCGATCCAGCCAATCTCGGCAGCGAAGCGCCTAGCGAAATGCTCGGCCAAAATCATGATATCCTCGGCCCGGGCGCGGAGCGGCGGCAGGGTGATGACTTCAAACGACAGCCGGTCGAGCAGGTCGGCGCGGAACCGCCCGGTGTCCGCCAGCGCGGGCAAATCCTCGTTGGTCGCGCCGACCACCCGCACATCGACATGAACCGTCTTGTTGGAGCCCAGCCGTTGCAACTCGCCATATTCGATGACGCGGAGCAACCGCTCCTGCGCGCCCGCCGAAAGCGTTGCGATCTCGTCGAGGAACAGGGTGCCACCGTCGGCTTCCTCAAACCGTCCGGCGCGCGATTTGGTGGCCCCGGTGAAGGCTCCCGGCTCATAGCCGAACAATTCGGCGTCGATCAGATTCTCGGGTAGCACTGCGCAATTGAGGGTTATGAGCGGTGATCCCCAACGCGGGCTCAGGCGGTGGAGGCGTTCCGCGATCAGTTCCTTGCCGGTCCCGCGTTCTCCAACGACGAGGACGGGGCGCGACAGCGCCGCCGCCCGGCTGGTCTTTTCCACCGCATCAAGAAAGGTTGATGACTGGCCAATCAGGTTGTTGCGTTTGTCCATTCCCGCCGTTTCCACCCCGCCCGTCATCCTGACGAAAGTCAGGATCGTCCGAGGCCGCCGCTTCGCGTGACGAGATCCTGACTTTCGTCAGGATGACGCCGTTGGAGGATTTGGCCTCGTTAGCCTGACAGTTAGCAAATATTCCCAATCCTTGGCAATCTTGTGTGTACCGAATGAATGAGATTTGGGCTGCTGTTTTGCCATAATCCAGCAATATCAATGACCTGATAACATGCCAGAAACTTGGCACGGGTCCTGCAAAACATATGGCAAGCCAGCGGGGATACGCTCCGGTGGCGGAACCAGAAGCGCAGTTACAGGAGATAGACATGTTCGCGCCAAGTTTGAATGAGAGCCTGAAGCGATCACTGATCGGGGGTCTCGGCGCGACGATGTTCGGCCTGACCTGCCTGCTCGCCGCCGCCGCACCCGCAACGGCTTATGCCCATGCGGTCCCTGCAACCCTTGCTCAACCGGCCAACACCCCTCAGTCCTAGCCGGTTGACCCGGGCCGGATCGGAACCCCTCCCGATCCGGCCCCTTTCCATCCAACACCCAAGGAGTTCCTCGATGGGCATTTTCTCCCGAACCCGCGACATCGTCGCCGCCAACGTCACCGACCTGCTCGACAAGGCCGAAGACCCGGCAAAGATGATCCGGATGATCATCATGGAGATGCAGGAAACGCTCGTGGAAGTCCGGGCGTCTGCCGCACGCACGATTGCCGACCAGAAGGAAATGCGCCGGTCGATCATGAAGCTGGAGCAGGCGCAGGGCAATTGGCAGGACAAGGCCGAACTGGCGCTGTCCAAGGGCCGCGATGATCTCGCCAAGGCCGCGCTGGTCGAAAAGCAGAAGATGGCCGGGATGGCGCAGCAGATGGGCCAGGAAATCGTCCATCTCGATACCGCGCTGGCACATCATGAAGTCGATATCCAGAAGCTCGAAGCCAAGCTCCGCGAGGCGCATGCCCGCCAGAACGCCGTGCTGAGCCGCCTCGAGACCGCCAATAACCGCTCGCGGATGCGGCAGGCCTATGCCGGCCCTCGGGTCGACGAGGCCTTCGCCAAGTTTGACCTGATGGAGCGCCGCGTCGACTATGCCGAAGGTCAGGCCGAGGTTTACGACCTCAGCCGCCAGCCCAAAACGCTGTCGGACGAAATCGCCGACCTTCGCACCAATGACGAGGTCGATGCCGAACTCGAGGCGATGAAATCGCGCCTCGCCCAGAAGGAAGCCTGACCGTCATGCAGGAACTTAGCGAAGCCGTGATCATTGTGCCCATCGTTGTCCTCGGACTTCCTTGGGTCATTCTCCACTATATCACCCAATGGCGGAAGGCTCGTGGACTGTCGATTGAGGATGAACGGTTGCTCGACAACCTTCACGACAATGCGCGCCGCCTTGATGACCGCCTCAACAGCATTGAACGCATCCTGACGGCTGAAAATCCGCGCTGGCGCGAAAATGCACTGCCCTCACCGTCTGACATGAAAGACCTTCCCCATGTCCGTTCGTCGCACTAAATTCTACCTCGACAAGTCCAACTCCAAGTTCCTGGGCGTGTGCAGCGGCATCGCCGACTACACCGGGATGGATGTCACGCTTGTCAGGATCATCACGGCCTTCGGTATCCTCGCGACCAGCGGATCGGTGCTTGTCGCTTACTTCATCGCGGCCTGGATCGC
>JAYVLC010000208.1:0-5288 GCA_043759675.1 Sphingosinicellaceae bacterium | reverse complement strand
TTCAAGCTGGTTGACCTTGGGGCCGACCCTGCCGAAGTGGCAAAAGGCCGTGCCCCGGTCGGCAGCCAAATTCTTGGCAATGTCGGTGGCGGCGCAACGGTGGTCAAACGCCGTGCGATCATCACCGGCGATCAACTGACCGACGCGCGACAGGATTTCGACCAGAACGGGCAGGCCGTCGTCAGCTTCAAGTTCAACTCGGTCGGGGCCAAGCGCTTTGCCCGGGTGACGCAGGAGAATGTCGGCAAGCCATTTGCGATTATCATCGACAATCAGGTGATTTCGGCCCCGAACATCAACGAGCCGATCCTTGGCGGCTCGGGGCAGATCAGCGGAAATTATACCGTTGAAAGTGCGGGCGTCTTTGCAATTCAGCTGCGGTCCGGTGCACTGCCGGTCAAGCTGACGGTGATCGAAGAACGGACGGTCGGGCCGGACCTTGGCGCGGATTCGATTCGGTCAGGTGCGATTGCCTCGACGGTTGCTGTGGTCGCGGTCGCGCTATTCATGCTGATCACCTATGGTCGGTTTGGCGCCTATTCGATCATTGCGCTGTTTTTCAATGTGATGCTGATCCTGGCGATCATGTCTCTGACCGGTGCGACGCTGACGCTTCCCGGCATTGCGGGTCTGGTGCTGACGATTGGCGCGGCGGTCGATGCGAACGTCCTGATCAACGAACGTATCCGGGAGGAACTGCGCAAAGGCCGGGCGGTCGTCCATTCGATCGAGACGGGTTACCGCGAAGCCAGCCGGACGATTTTTGATGCCAATTTCTGCAATGTGATCGCAGCGGTCGTGATGATCTCCTTCGGCTCCGGCCCGGTCAAAGGCTTTGGCGTCGTGCTGACCATCGGTATCGTCACATCGGTGTTCACCGCAGTGACCTTTACCCGGATGGTTGCCGCTGACTGGTTACGGCGGGACCGACCCACCGCGCTCGTACTTTAGGGATAGCTCATGCGTTTGCTGAAACTGATCCCGGACAGCACGAATATCCAGTTCCTGCGGCTGCGCTGGTGGGCGCTGGGCATGACCATGGCCTTGGTGATCGCCTCGATTGTGCTGCTGGTGGTGCGCGGCCTGAACTACGGCGTCGATTTTTCGGGCGGGCTGATGATGGAGGTCGGTTTCGATCAAGCCGCGCCGATCGATGAACTCCGGGGATCGGTCAACGCCTTGAACCTGGGCGATTCGTCGCTGCAACAGTTCGGCAACGCCAAGACCGTGTCGATCCGCCTGCCCCTGCCGCAGGGGGGCGATGAAGCGTCGGTTCAACGCGTTGTTGCCAAGGTTGAGGCAACAATCCGGGCCAATCACGCCGACGCAAAGTTCCGGCGGGTTGAAACCGTCAGCGGCAAGGTATCGGGTGAGCTGATCAACGCCGGCGCGCTTGCGGCGCTGATCGCGATGGGCGGCGTTGCGCTCTACATCTGGTTCCGGTTTGAATGGCAATTCGGCGTGGGTGCGCTGTTTTCGCTGTTTCACGATGTGGTGATCACGCTCGGCTTCTTCTCGCTGACCCGGATCGAGTTCAATCTGAATGTCGTTGCCGCGATCCTGACGATCATCGGCTATTCGTTGAACGACACGATCGTTGTTTATGACCGGGTCCGCGAGAATCTGCGCAAATACCGCAAGATGGATATGGAGCCGATGCTCGACCTGACGGTCAACGAGATGCTGGCGCGGACCATGGTTACGTCGCTGTCGATGATCATTGCGTTGTCGAGCCTGGTTCTGCTCGGCGGCGATGTGATCTTCGGCTTTTCCGTCGCAATGCTGCTCGGCATTTTCATCGGGACCTACTCGTCGATCTATGTGGCGGCACCGATCCTGATCTGGCTCGGTGTTGGCCCTGCGACCTTCGTGCCGGAGGATAACGGCAAGGCCGAGCGGGTCGCGCCGCGCAAAGGCTGATGGTCGCTGAGTTCGTTCAGCAGGGCGGGCCGACCGGTATGCCGGTCATCCAGGGCTATGCGCCCGGCGGCTGGCGGGTGTCAGGGCAGCTTTGGCCGGGTGCGGTGCTGGTGACGCCGGACGGCGTGCGTACGCTTGCAGGGATTGGTGAGGCGGACCTGTCCGGCGTGACGTCGGACATCGTTGAGGTGCTGCTGGTTGGCACGGGGCCAGCGATGACGCGGCCTGATATCGGGCTGATGGCTGCCTTACGGGCTCGCGGTATCTCCGCCGAGTATATGGATTCCCGGGCCGCCGCCCGAACCTACACCGTATTGGCCAACGAAGGCCGCCGGGTCGCCGCGGCGCTGCTGCCGGTCTGAGGCGCAAGGTTCGGCACGTCGAGCTCGAGGATGCTTTCGATTGCTAGGTCAATGAAGTCTTCGGCGCGGCGGGATTGGCCATCGAGCGTGAAGTCACGGATCTCGCTTAGCTGACACACTGCGTCGCGGCGGCGGCCGGCGCGCTCGACCTCGAGGGCTTCGGCGAACGACAGGCTATCATGGATCATCACGCGGGGCCTTTGCATTGCAGGCCGCTGTGGTCACGGGTCCTGTCAACGCTGTAACGGCAGCGCGACGGCAAGATTCAAACCCGCCGGGGCTCAGCGGCGCTTCAGCTGCGCGCCTGCCGCTGGTGTGTCGTCACCGGAGCCTTGCTCGACCGAAGTCGCGGCTTCAAGCGATGCGAAATCGCTCGGCTCATTGAGGTTTGCCGACACCGTGGTCCGAAGGCCCATGGCGCGCGACTTCATGACGTCGAAGCCAGCCTCGAGCAGGGCGCGGACATTGGCATCGCGGGTCATCGTCGATGGGCCGCCAAGCACCACCGCGATCAACCGCCGCCCGTCCCGGACGGCCGATGCTGCAAGGGTGAATCCGGCCTGTGCGGTATAGCCGGTCTTGATGCCATCGACGCCTGGCATGGTCTTCAACAGGTGGTTGTGATTTTCGATCTTCACGCCGGCATATTCAAAATTCGGCTGACTGAAATAGCTGTAAAAATTGGGGAAATGCTTGACCATCGCCAGCGACAGGATGGCGAGGTCGCGCGCGGTGGTCAGGTGCCCGGTGTCCGGCAATCCGGTTGAATTGATGAAGGTCGTCTGGCTCATCCCCAGCTCATGGGCCCGCTTGGTCATGAGGCGCGCAAAGCCGATCTCGGTCTTTCCGAGCTTTTCCGCGAGTGCGACGGTCACGTCATTGGCCGATTTGGTCGCCATCACCCGGAAGGCATCGTCGACGGACAGGCTGCTCCCCCGGCGCAGGCCAAGGCGCGAGGGTGCCATGCCAACCGCGCGGGTGGTCATTGTCACCCGGTCGGTCAGCGCAAGGTCGCCGCGCTCGAC
Source organism: Sphingosinicellaceae bacterium (assembly GCA_043759675.1). Lineage (GTDB taxonomy): Bacteria > Pseudomonadota > Alphaproteobacteria > Sphingomonadales > Sphingomonadaceae > JADCGM01. The sequence continues at coordinate 1,981 of JAYVLC010000208.1, read as the reverse complement.
GGCCTCGAACGCCAGATAGAGGGTCATGACCTTGGTGATGGAGGCTGGTGCGCGCAGCGCATCGGGCCGCCGCGCATACAGGACTTCCCCGGTCTTTGCGTCGACGAGAATGGCGGCGTATTTCGGTTGATCAAGCAGACTCATCGCGGCGGCTGGGGTCGACATGGCGAGCCCAAGCGCGAGCCCAAGTGCGAGCAATGCCAACGCGACGCAACGGGCACGAATGCTCGGCAAACTGCGAGTGACCATCCGCCACAATCCCCCAACTTCGACTGCGGCAAGAGTATCAACGTCTGGAGTCGCATGCGAGAGTCGTCTGACTCAGGAAATGAACGGTTCGTCGCAAGTCCATGGAATTGATGCGTGGTTTTGCGGGGGCGAACGGCGGTTGGAGGATTGTCGCTCCCAGGGGCGTAACGAAGTATCTTCATCAAACATCGCGCCTGTCATCCCGGGTCAGGCCCGGGGAGCCAATTCTATTTGGCACATTTACCCATCGCGCACGGTCATCGCGTGAGAGATGATGCGGCTATGCCGCCCTCAACTTCAACTCGCCCATGCCTGTGAGGTGGATAACACCTGTTCCCGGAAGTTCGACCCGCAATTCGAGGGTGCCGCCGGCGGCTTCCACGAACCGGCGCAGCGTTGAAAGATACAGGTCGGTCTGGCGTTCGATCTTGAGGACCGAGGGTTGTTTAATACCAAGGCTCCGGGCGATCTGTTCCTGACTGCGTTCCGTGAGCTGCCGGAGCGCCTTCAAACCCTCGACCTCCCGGTGGAGCTGTGCGGCTCGGGACTTGATCCTTGCCTGCCGTTCTTCGGGGAGGCTGGCGATCATTTGATCATGGCTGATCGACATAGCGCTATCCTTTCAACGAACGAAGGTGACTGGCAAACCGGGTATCGGCCTTGGCCAGAAGGCTTTTGTAAAACCGTTTTTGCCCGACTCCGGCTTTGTTGCCTGCGACAAGAATCATGGCCATGCGTTTGGGATCGAAAGCGAACACCACTCGCCAAACGCCGCTATCACCCATGAAACGAAGTTCCTTCATATTGGCATAGTTCGAACCTGCCAGCGTATCGACATGCGGTCGTCCGAGCGCCGGACCAACTTCGGCTAGAAGTTCGGCCAAAGCGAACAATTCATCCTGAACGGCCTCTGCCAGCGCCGCCAATTCCGGAACAAACGCGTCATGGTAAAGAACCGTCCAGGCCACGCTTGTGATATAGCTGTGGAGCTATGCGCCGTCGATAGCCTTAAAGCTATGAATTCAGGCGGCCGGTATCCGGGCGTCGGTTGGGTGGGATGCTCGCGGCATGCTCCAGCATGCATATTTGGTCGGGCTGGGTCCCGGCGCGGGGCCGGGATGACAGGAGGGCAGGCGGAATTTTCACCCGTAACACCGTCGTTCGGTTGGACAGGGCAGCGCTTCCTCCGCTAGGGGGCTGGGATGCCCGATGTTGCTCCTGCCCAACCTGCCGGACCCCGTCGCGGCGGAGCCGATCTGACCACGGGGCCGATTGGCCGCACGTTGCTGATGTTTTCCCTGCCGATCCTTGGCACCAACATTGTTCAGGCGATGTCGGGTTCAATCAACGCGATCTGGGTCGGGAAATTGCTTGGCGAGCGCGCCCTGACGGCGACGTCAAACGCCAATCTGGTGCTGTTTATTTTGATGGCGGTGGTCATCGGTGTCGGGATTGCCGCAACCATCCTCGTTGGTCAGTCGATGGGCATGCGCAACCCTGACCAGGCACGCCGGGTTGTCGGCACTGCGGCAACCTTCTTTCTGGGTGCGGCTGTCCTGCTCGCGCTGGCGGGCTATGGTCTCACACCAACCATTTTGGGGTGGATGGGGACGCCGCTCGATGCGCGACCGCTGGCTCAGGACTATCTGCAAATTATTTTTGTCGCACTGCCGTTCATCTATTTTCTGACCTTCCTCGGCATGGTGCTGCGCGGTTCAGGGGATTCGCGGAC
>JAYVLC010000207.1:0-7150 GCA_043759675.1 Sphingosinicellaceae bacterium | reverse complement strand
CCGATTTCGAGGCGTTTCTTGCTGCGCTGTCGTCTCGCAAGCGCAAGGCGATCCGCAAGGAGCGCAGCACAGCGCAGGCAGGTATCACGATCGCGCATTTGACCGGCACCGCGATCACCGAGGCGCATTGGGACCTGTTCTGGGGTTTCTATCAGGACACCGGGGCACGAAAATGGGGGCAGCCCTATTTGACGCGCGAATTCTTCTCGATGCTCGGCGACCGGATGGGTGACAAAGTGTTGCTGATCCTGGCGAGCGACGGCGAACGCGCGATTGCGGGCGCCCTCAACCTGATCGGGGCGGACACGTTGTACGGTCGCTATTGGGGCTGCAGCGAAGACCGGCCCTGCCTGCACTTCGAGCTTTGCTATTATCAGGCCATCGATGCGGCCATCTCGCGCGGGCTGAGCCGGGTTGAAGCTGGCGCTCAGGGTCACCACAAACTGGCGCGCGGCTATTTGCCAGTCCCGACGTGGTCGGCGCACTTCATTGCGCATCCCGGCCTGAAGCGTGCCATCGCCGAGTTTCTCGAACGCGAGCGCGCGGCCATCGCTGCCGACATCGAAGCGATCACCGAACTGACGCCGTTCAAACGCGGCTGACGATGCGGACGCTCAGGCGGCCTGTCGCATCCAGTCGCGGGCGGACCTCTGCGCGGCGGCGATTTCGGCGACGCTCATTTCTTCGGCGATGTCGGCACGGTCAATATGGGCCCGCCTGTCACCCCGGACGGCGGCAAGGTTGAACCATTTGTGCGCCTCGACGAGGTCAACTTCGACCCCGTGATCACCCACTGAATACGCAACGCCGAGATCATACAGTGCAGCGATCTGGCCCTTGCGAGCAGCGTCAACCCGTGCTGCGACGAAGACGTCGTGACTAGCGGCTCCCGAACCCATCTGCCTATTCTCCCTGCATCACCTCGACCTGAGTCGGGAGTTTGCAGGCCGAAGTTCGAAGGAATGGTTAACAGTCAGCGCATAGCTGCCTTCGCACCGACAGCGAGATTGTCGATCAGCCGCGTGCCGCCGAGGCGGGCTGCGCCAAGCAGACGGGCAGACCCGGCCAAGCGGCTGACCGGCGCGAGCGTATCGGCGTCGCGCAGGTCGATATAGTCGATCGGCCCAAAGCCTGCGCTGGACAGGCTGACAGCCGCGGCTGCCAGCGCCGCGCCGACATCCCCGCCTGCCTCAATCGCGGCGCGTGCTGTCAGAAGCGCGCGGGGAAAGGCAATCGCGCGGCGACGCTCATCGGCTGTCAGATAAGCGTTGCGCGATGACAGCGCGAGGCCATCTGCTTCGCGAACAGTCGGAACGCCGATCACCTCCGTCGCGATATCGAGGTCCCGGACCAATCGCCGGATCATCAGAAACTGTTGATAATCCTTCTCGCCAAACATCGCGATATCGGCGCCGGCCTGAATCAATAGCTTGGTGACGACAGTGGCGACGCCATCAAAATGGCCGGGCCGCGCCGCCCCATCAAGGTCGGCGGTCAGCCCAGATACGCTGATGGTTGTGGCAAAGCCCTCCGGGTAGATTTCGGAAACGACGGGCGCGAACAGGAGGTCACACCCGGCCGCGTCCAGGGTGGCTATGTCGGCGGGCTCCTGCCGTGGATAGTGGTCAATATCCTCATGAGCGGCGAACTGCTTTGGGTTGACGAAAATTGTTGCGACGACCCGATGCGCCTGCTGACGCCCGGCGGCGATCAGTGCGAGATGGCCCGCGTGTAGCGCGCCCATCGTCGGCACGAGCGCCACGCGGTCACCCGCGTTGCGCCAAATCGCGATCCTATTCCGCAGTTCGGCGATCGTTCGGACAACAGGCAAGGCCATTCCCACCTCCAATTGACAGCTCCCTTTGCCCGCCCCAAAGCGGCGCGGGCAAATCATTTTGGGGTGGCGATGGCGCACATCATCGTATTGGGCAATGAGAAAGGTGGAACGGGCAAATCGACAACGGCGGTCCATATCGCCGTTTCGCTCGTCCACGCCGGGTTGCGGGTCGGTGCCATCGATATCGATGCGCGCCAGCGGACCTTTGATCGCTACCTCGAGAATCGCCGCCGGTACGCCGGGCGCGCGGGGCTGGACCTGCCCAGTCCCGACAATGTCGTGATTCCCGACCACAGCGAAACCCTCGACCGGGCGCGGTTGCAGACCGAGATTGAAAAATACGCCGGCCATGACGTGATTGTCATCGATACGCCGGGTCGCGATTCGGTGTTGGGTCGGGCCGCTTTGGCGCTCGCCGACACGTTGGTGACACCGCTCAACGACAGTTTTGTCGATTTCGACCTGATCGGCCAGGTTGATCCGGAAACCTTCAAGGTCATCCGGCCCAGTTTTTATGCCGAGATGATCTGGGAAGCCCGCAAGCAGCGCGCCCGCGCCGACGGCGGCACCGTCGACTGGGTCGTGCTGCGCAACCGGCTGTCGTCGCTGGAGGCGCGCAACATGCGCCGGGTCGGCAACGCGCTCGACGAGCTGGCAAAGCGGGTCGGCTTCCGGGTTATCGCCGGGCTCAGCGAGCGGGTGATTTACCGCGAACTGTTCCCCAAAGGCCTGACGCTGCTCGATCTGGCGGTGATCGAAGAGGCGAACCTGAGCCATGTTGCAGCCCGCGCCGAACTCCGCTCGCTGGTCGCCAGCCTGTCGCTGCCGGCCCTCGCCCCGGTGATCCGGGAGGCGATTTCCGCGTGACGAAACTCATCCTGTTCGCCGCCCTTGTGGTCGCGACCTACCTCTATCTGACGGGGCAATTGAAGGCTGGCCGCAACCGGCTCAGCCTCGCTGAAGCCCGCGATGTTCTCGGACTACCAATCGGCGCTGACGCCGCCACCGTCCGGGCTGCCCACCGGCGCATCGTGACCCAGGTCCATCCCGACAAAGGTGGCAGTGCCGACCTGACCGCACGCGTCAACGCCGCCCGCGATACATTGCTTGCGGCCCTGAAGGGTGCGGCATGACCCACAATTTTCATCCAACGACTCTGCGGGAATATGACATTCGCGGGGTGATCGGCGAAACGCTTGGGCACGAGGATGCCCGGGCAATTGGCCGGGGGTTTGGGACGCGGGTGCGGCGTGCGGGCGGCCACCGGGTCAGTGTCGGCTATGATGGGCGACTGTCCTCGCCAGCGCTCGAGGCGGCGCTCGTCGAGGGCCTGCGCGCATCGGGCTGCGACGTGGTGCGGATCGGGCTCGGCCCGACACCGATGCTCTATTGGTCGGTGCATGAACTCGCAACCGACGGCGGCGTCATGATCACCGGCAGCCACAATCCGCCCAATCATAACGGATTCAAGATGATGCTGGGGCATGGGCCATTCTACGGCGCCGATATCAAGGGCATCGGCGAGATGGCGGCGGCTGGCGACTGGGAAACCGGAGCGGGATCGGTGGAGGCCGTCGATATCGCCGACTGCTATGTCGACCGCCTGCTGAAAAATTTCGACGGGCTGCCCTACCGGATTGGCTGGGACGCCGGGAATGGTGCTGCCGGCCAGATTGTCGAGAAGCTCACCGCGCGCCTGCCCGGCGAACATGTCCTGTTGTTCACCGATATCGATGGCAATTTCCCCAACCACCATCCCGATCCGACCGAGGAAAAGAACCTCGTCGACCTGCGGGCAGCCGTGGCGCAAGGCGGGCTCGAATTTGGCATCGCATTCGACGGCGACGGCGACCGGATCGGCGCGATCGACGGTCAGGGCCGGGTGATCTGGGGCGACCAGCTGCTGACAATCCTTGCCGACGATGTCCTGGCCGCGGAGCCCGGCGCAACGATCATTGCCGATGTGAAGGCAAGCCAGGCGCTGTTCGACCATATCGCGGCCCGTGGCGGCAAACCGCTGATGTGGAAAACCGGCCACTCGCTGATCAAGGCAAAAATGAAGGAGACCGGCAGCCCGCTGGCTGGCGAGATGAGTGGCCACATTTTCTTCGCCCACGATTATTACGGATTCGACGATGCGCTCTACGCGGCGGTGCGATTGATCCGGGCGGTATCAAAACAAGGCGGGTCGCTGACCGCTCTCAAATCCGCGATGCCGGTGATGATCAACACGCCCGAGCTGCGCTTTCAGTGCGACGATACCCGCAAGTTTTCGGTGGTCGCCGAAGTGTTGGCCCGGCTGCGGGCGAGCGGGGCAACGGTCGATGAAACCGACGGCGCGCGCGTCAACACGGCCGATGGCTGGTGGTTGCTCCGCGCGTCGAACACCCAGGACGTGCTGGTCGCCCGGGCGGAAGCCAGCAGCGCCGATGCGTTGCAGCGGCTGGTGGCGCAGATCGACGGTCAGCTGGCTGCCAGTGGCGTGAATCGCACCGCTGTCGCGGGGCATTGATCGGCGTTGCCAATAAAAATTGTGCAGTGCAGCAAAATATGTCTTGAAACCGAACCGCCCCTCACTTATGTTGCAGTGCAGCATGAGGAATGCAGGAGCGAAAAATGATGGACACCACCACCAACAAGCCAGCGCGCGTTCGCGGACCCAACGGGCATTTCCTGCCCCGCGCCGCCGTACCAGTCACGGTTGAACCAACGGTTGCGGTTGAAACCCCTGCCGAGGTTATCACCCCGGTTGCGGTCGACGCCGTCGTCGCCGAGCCCGTTCTCGAAGCCGTTATCGACACAGCAATTGAAACCCCGGCGGTCAGTGCCGCCACTCAGGAGAAGATCACCATGGCTACCAAGATCCAGGATACCGTAAAGACCCAGGCCGACGCATTTGTTGCGCAGGGCAAGGCTGCATATGAGCAGGCTTCAACCCGCGCCAAGTCAGCGCTTGAGCAGGTCCAGAAGGCCGCTGGCGAGCTGAACGACTTCAACAAGGGCAATGTCGAGGCGATTGTTGCTTCGAACAAGGCTGCTTTTGCTGGCGCGCAGACGATGGCACAGGCTTCGGTTGCCTACACCAAGACCTCGGTTGAGAAGACCACCGCCGTCGTCAAGACGCTGGCGGCTTCCAAGTCGCCGAACGAGTTCATGACGACGGGCACCGAATTTGCCAAGGCGCAGTTCGATGCAGCCGTCGCAGAACTCTCGAAGTCTTCGGAGACCTTCCTGAAGATTCTCGGCGAAGTGTTCGAGCCGCTGTCGAACCGCATGGCACTGGCTGCCGACAAGGTTGCCAAGGCCGGCGCGCGCTAATCAGCGCTTTGCCAACGACGCAAATCGGGCGGGGGTGAAAGCCTCCGCCCGATTTCGTTTTGCATCCTGCCCCTTGTCGCACCCCGGTCCGGTGCCATATTGTGGCCGCATGACAGATGATCCCAACCGGGTTGATGACGGCAACGGCCAAACCGGTGTTGCCACCAAAACCAAGCCACAGACGAAGCGCCCCGCGCTGTACACCGTGCTATTGCTCAATGACGACTACACCCCGATGGAGTTCGTCGTTCTATGCCTGCAACGGTTTTTCCGCATGGGCATGGAGGATGCGACCCGGGTGATGCTGCACGTCCACCAGAAAGGCGTCGGCGTGTGCGGGATTTTCACCTACGAAGTCGCCGAGACCAAGGTGAACCAGGTGCTGGACTTCGCAAGACAGCACCAGCACCCGCTGCAATGCACGATGGAAAAGGCGTAGGGGAGTCGGCTTGCCAACGCGCGGGCGCAGATCGACGAGGTTGCCCGTCTAGCGGTCAAAATCGCGGCCTGCCATGACAGTTGCATTCGCGCTATCGCTGACGGCGACCTTGCCTGCTTCACAATTTGGTGTCCGGCGGGAACATCCGTCGAAACGCCGGTCGATCTAGGACGTCCGCCCAGCGCCGGATCCAGCCCGCCAGTGTCATCACATGACCTTGTTGGCGAAGAGCCCATCAGGCTCAAGATCAAAAAATGCCCCGCACATCAAAAATGCAACTGTCATGACAGGTCCATTTTCGAGGAATGGTGCCCCTGCCGTGGCACGGGCGCAGCCGAGCAACATGTCAGTAAGGCGCAATGCCTGCACAGCTGAGAAATGGCCTATTTCGTGCAACCAGTCCAATTACTTCCGATAGCCCTATCCTTTCGTCAGGATGACGGCGCAGGAGAAGACGGGTCTAGATGGGTCAATCAACCATTCGGAGATTCGCCAATGACGATGCCAGCCGTGCTGCACGGACGCCTTTCCATTCCGGTGATCGCGTCGCCGCTGTTCATCATCTCCAATCCCGACCTCGTGATCGCGCAATGCAAAGCCGGCGTCGTCGGCTCCTTCCCCAGTCTCAATGCGCGTCCGCTGCCGCAGTTTGAAGAATGGCTCCAGCGGCTGACAACTGAACTCGGCCCGGATGATGCGCCCTATGCGGTCAATCTGATCGTGCACAAGTCGAACGACCGGCTGATGGACGACCTAGCGCTGTGCGTGAAATACAAGGTGCCGATCATCATCACGTCGCTCGGTGCCCGCGAAGATGTGAACACCGCGATTCACAGCTATGGCGGCATCGTCCTGCACGACGTGATCAACGACCGGTTTGCCCGCAAGGCCATCGAAAAGGGCGCAGATGGCCTGATCCCGGTTGCAGCAGGGGCCGGTGGGCACGCCGGAACATTGTCGCCGTTCGCGATGATCCAGGAGATCAGGCAGTGGTTTGACGGTCCGGTCGCGCTGTCGGGGTCGATTGCAACAGGCGATGCGGTGCTGGCGGCGCAGGCGATGGGTGCTGACCTTGGTTACATCGGTTCGGCCTTCATCGCGACGCGGGAGGCCCGTGCCGACGAGCGCTACAAGCAGATGATCGTCGACAGCAGCGCCGACGACATCGTCTATTCAAGCCTGTTCACCGGCGTGCACGGAAATTATCTGGCGCCGTCAGTGCGCGCCGCCGGGATGGACCCGCTGGCGCTGGCGCAGGGCGATGTGTCGACGATGAACTTCGGGTCCGATGCCGCTCCCAAAGCTTGGAAGGAAATCTGGGGCTGCGGCCAGGGCATCGGGGCAGTGAAGGAAATCTTGCCGGCGGGCGACCTCGTGGCGCGCCTGTGTCGCGAATATGCTACCGCAAAGGCCCGGCTTGCCGAATCTGCGTCACTGCTTCGCAATGCATAGCTGACTGGCGCATGGTGGGCTCGCCGGGATTTGAACCCGGGACCTACAGATTAAAAGTCCGTTGCTCTACCGACTGAGCTACGAGCCCCATGGCGCGGGCGTCT
>JAYVLC010000206.1:0-20481 GCA_043759675.1 Sphingosinicellaceae bacterium | reverse complement strand
TTGTCGGCGACCCGGGCGACTTCGCTGGGCAATTTATAGCTGCCGGGATGGGCGGCGTCCTGCGGCTGGATGCCGGCGCGCTGAAATGCTGGCAAGCGGGTCGCATACATCCAGATGAACATGACCAGGGTCAGCGCCGCCATGCCGAGCACGGTGTGGAGCATCGATGTGGCTTCTGCGGAAAGCGGTGCGATAATCATGGACTTGTCCCCGGTATGTTGCGGCCTGCCATGTTGACTCGTGCCGGGCGCAAGCGCAACCTGCCCAACGTGCTGGCGATGCGACCAAATTGCGAATGTTGTGACCGTGACCTGCCGCCTGACAGTGGCGACGCAGTGATTTGTTCGTTCGAATGCACGTTTTGCCGCGGATGTGCCGACGATGTCCTCGGCGGCGTGTGCCCAAATTGTCGTGGCGGGTTCGCGACGCGGCCGCAGCGGGTCGGTGCGATGTTGGCGCGTAACCCGGCCTCGCCATTGCGCGTCGTCAGGGCTGAAGGATGCGCTGCCTGAAGCGGCGCGCAGCTTTGTCGTTATGATGCCGGGAACCTGAGGGAGAGCCGGTGCGCGAAAAGGAACTTCGGCTGGCGCTGGTTTGCTATGGCGGGGTGAGCCTTGCCATCTATATGCATGGCATCGTCAAGGAGACGTGGAAGCTGCTGCGCGCCAGCAAAGCCTTCCACGCCGAGCCGCCATCGCGCCAAGGTCTGACCGGCAGCGAACTGGTCTGGTACGAATTGCTGGAAAACCTGTCGCCGCATGTAGCCCTGCGGGTGATGGTCGACATCATCGCGGGTGCGTCCGCCGGCGGGATCAACGGGGTCCAGCTGGCGCACGCCATTGCAGGCGGGCACGATATGGAGCCACTGCGCGAGATGTGGCTGAACCACGCTGATGTCGAAATGTTGCTCGACGAGCGGGCCGTGCGCGGGTCGTTTCTGACGCACTTGTTTGCCGGACCGCTGGTCTGGTTCCTCGGGCGCAGGAAAGCCGACCCGGAGCTGGAAGGTATCCGTGATCCCGCCGTGCGGGCCGAAGTGTCCGGCAAGTTGCGGCGGTTCGTGCGGTCGCGCTGGTTCGAACCGCCGTTTTCCGGCGAGGGGTTCACCCGGCTGTTGTTGAAGGCGCTCGGCTCGATGGAGCAAGGACAGCAGACCGGACCGCTGCTGCCGCCGGATCAACCGCTCGACCTGTTTGTGACGGTGACCGATTTCCACGGCTATTCGGAAACGCTGCCCCTGCATTCACCCCCGCAGATCATCGAGACCGAACACCGGCTGGTCATCGGCTTTCGGGACGAAGGTGGAGACACGCGCCACCTTGCAAGTGCTGCGGCGTTGACGTTTGCCGCGCGGGCAACGGCGTCGTTTCCCGGGGCTTTCCCGCCATTTCAGGCGAGGGAACTCGACCGTGTTCTGGCATCGGAGCAGCAGGCATGGCCGGATCGGGACAGCTTTCTGGCCCGGATGTTCCCGCGCCATGTTACGGCGGGCCGCGACCCGGCTGAGGCTGTACTTATCGACGGCTCCGTTCTCAACAACCGGCCGTTCGGGCCGGCGATTGATGCGCTCGGCCAACGTCCGGCGCACCGCGAAGTCGATCGGCGATTTGTGTATATTGACCCCAAGCCTGGGGGCCACCTTGTCGGGGTGCAGGCGGGCGGGGGAAATAGGACGCCCGGATTTTTCCGGACCATTTTGCGCGCTCTGTCCGATATCCCGCGCGAACAACCGATCCGCGATTCCGTCGAGGCGCTCAACATATTGTCGGTCCGGGCGCGGCGTCTGCGCTACATCGTCGCCGGCATGCGGGAGGCGGTGGATGCAGCGATTGTGCGGGCGCTTGGACGAACGCTGATCATGTTCAAGATCACGTCGGCGCGGCTGACCGCGTGGCGCAACCGGGTGCACAATGCGGCGGTAACCGAGGCTGGCTATGCCTATCCGGCCTATGCCCATCTGAAGCTCAGCCAGGTTGTCGAGAGCGTGATTGCCATGCTGGGCGAATCTGATGGGCTTCGCCGTTCGATATGGCGCTGGATCCAGGAGAATGGGGTTGATCAGGTTGCGGCAAAAGGGACGCCATCACCCTATGTCGCCTTCCTGAAACGGTTCGACCTGCAATACCGGATTCGCCGGCTGCGGTTTCTGATCCGCCGCACAAACGAGCTGATCCCTGATGCTGATGATGAGACCCGGGTGGCGCTGGAACGTGCCAAGGTCGGTCTCTATGCGATGCTGGCACCCTATATTGACCAGCGCATGGCCGGGCATCCGGTCGTTGCTGGCCTCGATATCGCGGCGGCCCTTGAGGCCGTGGATGCGCGGCTCGGCCTGACCACGCTCGATGCCGCCACCGACGTCGCGCTGGTGGCCCTGCTGAATGATCCCGGACTGACCAAGCCGGTCCGCCATGCGTTGGTTCTCGCCTACCTCGGGTTCCCGTTCTTCGACATTGCAACGCTACCGCTTTTGCAGGGTGATGCGGCGGATGAGTTTGACGAGATCAAAGTCGATCGCATTTCGCCTGACGACGCGCCTTCGCTGGGCGTGGGCATGCTGAAGGGGCTCCAGCTAAATGCGTTTGGCGGGTTCTTCTCGCGTGCCTGGCGGGAGAATGATTATCTGCTCGGGCGATTGCACGCGGTCGAACGGCTGACCGACATCGTGATCAGCGCACTGCCGGCAAAGTCGAGCCTGCCATCCGGCACGGTCGCCCGGCTTAAACGTGACGCGTTCCGGGCTGTCCTTGACGAGGAGCGGCAATATCTGACGCAAATTCCCGAGCTGATGGCCGCGCTTGATGCGCGGGTCGCCGGGGATCAGCCGCTATAGCGAGCTTGCAGGAAACGCCAGATGGCGCGCAGTGTCATCGCCTCGCCGCCCTTGGGTCGACCGGGTTTTGGCGACGGACGCCAAGCAAACAGGTCAACATGCGCCCAGATCGTACCGGGTTCAATAAACCGGTCGAGGAACAACGCCGCAGTGATGCAACCGGCAAATCCGCTTTCGGACGCGTTGGCGAGGTCGGCGATTTCGGACTTCAGCATGTCCTTATAGGGCTGCCAGAGCGGCATCCGCCACAGCGGATCATCGGTCGCGCGGGCTGCTGCCGCAAGGTCGTCGGCCAGGCTGTCATCATTGGTAAACAGCGCGGGCAGATCGGGGCCAAGGGCAACCCGGGCGGCCCCTGTCAATGTTGCGAAATCGAACAGCAGGTCGGGCGCGTCCTCCTGCGCATAGGTCAGGGCGTCGGACAGGACGAGACGTCCTTCGGCATCCGTATTGCCGACCTCGACCGACAGGCCCTTGCGCGTTGCCAGGACATCACCCGGGCGGAACGCGTTGCCTGCGACCGCGTTCTCGACCGCCGGGATCACCAGCCGCAGCCGCACCGGCAGCTTTGCCTGCATCACCAGCCGGGCCAGCGCCAGCGCATGTGCGGCACCGCCCATGTCCTTCTTCATATGCAGCATACCCGCTGCCGATTTGAGGTCGAGGCCACCTGAATCGAAGGTTACGCCTTTGCCGACCAGCGCCAGCCTGGGATGCGAGGGGTCACCCCAGGTCAGATCGACAAGGCGCGGCGGCTTGGTGGCTGCCCGACCGACCGCGTGAACCGATGGGAAACCTGCCCGGAGCTGTTCGCCTTGGACGATGCTGACACTCGCGCCAAAGAGCGCCGCCTCAGCTTCGACCGCACCAGCCAATTCAGCCGGGCCAAGGTCTTCTGCCGGCGTATCGACCAGATCACGCACCAGCGCTGTTGCCTCCGCCAGCCGGACCACAGCTTCGATCGCTGCGGGATCGGGGGTCAGCAACAGGCGGGGACCTTCGCTATCAGGACTGGCGCGATATCGGGTAAACCGGTGCTGCGCCAGCACCCAGCCAAGTGCGGCGTCGCCGGGAGCCCCCGCTGCCAGCCGGAAGCTACCCATCGGCAGCCGCTGGGCCGCCGCCGCGAGGCACCACGGCCCCAGCCGCCCAACATCGGCGACACCGACAGCAACCGACCAATCGTCGGGATTGTCGCCAGCGAGCACGACAAGCTCGCCCGCCTTCGCCTTGAACCGCGCCGCTGCACAGGCCGCCCGCGCCCGTGCCGACTGGGAGCCCAACCAGCTGTCCAGAGTCCTTGAATCGACGACGTGCAGGTTGCGCGCCGTCTGACCGCGGTCCGCTTGGAACAGGGCGGCAAAGTCGGTCATGCGGCAAGCGCTCCGAACAGGTCATAATCGTCGGCGTCTTCGATCACCGCGCTGACGACATCGCCGGGGGCGAGGCCATTGGTATCGCGCAGGTGGACCTGACCGTCGATTTCCGGGGCGTCGGCTTTGGAGCGTCCGGTGGCACCGCCTTCGTCATCGACCTCGTCGATGATGACGTCGAGGGTACGGCCAATCTTTGCCTGCAATTTGGCGGCGGAAATGCGGGCGCTGACCGCCATGAACCGATCCCAGCGTTCCTGCTTCACGTCTTCGGGTACGGCACCGGGGAGTGCGTTGGCGGCGGCACCTGAGACGGCTTCATATTTGAAGCAGCCGACGCGGTCCAACTGCGCCTCCTCGAGCCAGTCCAGCAAATAGCTGACATCGTCGTCGGTCTCCCCCGGGAAGCCGACGATGAAGGTTGAGCGCAAGGTGATGTCCGGGCAGATGCCGCGCCATTTGCGGATGCGGTCAAGCACCTTGGCCTCGTTCGCGGGGCGGCGCATGGCGCGCAAAACCGTTGGGCTGGCGTGCTGGAACGGAATGTCGAGGTAGGGGGTTATGACGCCCTCGGCCATCAGCGGGATCAGGTCATCAACATGCGGATAGGGGTAGACATAGTGCAGTCGTACCCACGCGCCGAGGCTACCCAGCTCGCGCGCCAGATCGGTGACATGCGCCCTGACCTCCCGGCCGTGCAACATTGACGTCGCGTGGCGGATATCGACGCCATAGGCCGAGGTATCCTGACTGATTACCAGCAATTCCTTCGTCCCCGCCGCAACCAGTTTCTCGGCCTCGCGGATCACCGCATTGGCCGGACGGCTGACCAAATCGCCGCGAATGCTTGGGATGATGCAGAATTTGCAGCGGTGGTTGCAGCCTTCGGAAATCTTCAGATAGCTGTAATGGCGCGGCGTCAGCTTCAAGCCGGCTTCGGGCACCAGATCGACATAGGGCGACGGAACCGGCGGCGCGGCGGCGTGGACCGCAGCAACGACCGCTTCATACTGTTGAGGCCCGCTAACGGCGAGTACGGACGGGTGCGCGGCGCGGATCATCGCTTCCTCATGACCAAGGCAGCCGGTGACGATGACGCGACCATTTTCGGCAATCGCCTCGCCGATCGCTGCCAGACTTTCGGCCTTGGCAGAATCGAGGAAACCGCAGGTGTTGACCAGCACAACATCGGCCCCGGCATAGTCGGCGGACATCGCATAGCCGTCAGACCGCAGCTTGGTCAGGATGCGTTCGGAGTCGACCAGCGCCTTGGGGCAGCCGAGCGAGACCATACCGATCTTCGGCTGGGTCGGGAGAATGAGGGGTGAGACCATGAAGGCGCGCCCCATAGCCGATTTCTGCGCCGCTGCGAAGGGTGGTCCGGGGTTGGCGTTGCGTCGCCTGATCTGCAATCATGGTAACAACCGCAACTGTCAGGATCAGCCATGCGCAAATTCGCCGACTATTCGCAAAATTACCGGCATGTCAGGATGGAGCGCACCGACGGCATCCTGCAAATGACGCTGCACAGCAAGGGCGGGCCACTGAAATGGGGTGCTCGCCCGCATGAAGAACTCGGCTTTGCTTTTGCCGATGTTGGGGCCGACCCGGAAAACCGCGTCATCATCCTGACTGGCACCGGCGACGCCTTCTGCGATGGCTTCCACCCCGGCCCGAGCGAGCCGATTGCCGCCAGGCACTGGGACGCGGTTTATCAGGACGGCAAGCGGCTGATGATGAACCTGCTGAACGTAGAAGTGCCGATGATTGCGGCGGTCAACGGGCCTGCCGCGGTCCACGCCGAACTGGCGGTGCTGTGCGATATCGTCCTCGCCGCCGACCACAGCTATTTTCAGGACGCACCGCACGTCCCGAGCGGGCTGGTGCCGGGCGACGGCGTCCATGTGATCTGGCCCTTGCTGCTCGGGCCCAATCGCGGCCGCTATTTCCTGCTCACTGGTCAGAAGATTTCCGCGCAGGAGGCTTTGGCGCTCGGCGTGGTCAGCGAGGTGTTGCCCGCCGCCGATCTGCTGGCCAGAGCGTGGGCGCTGGCTGGCCAATTGGCGCAGCAGCCGCCGTTGACGCTGCGCTATGCCCGCTCGGCGATGACGCAACAGCTCAAGAAGCTGATGCTGGATAATCTTGGCTACGGCCTTGCCCTCGAAGGTCTCGGCGCAAGCGAATATTGGCCGGGGGGAACGAAAACCTAGCTGTCGCTGCCGGGCTTTGGCGGCAAATAGCGGGCCGGATCGACAGCGGTGCGACCGCGTCGGATCTCGAAATGCAACTGCGGCTCGTCAACCGATCCGGTGCTGCCGGCCCTGGCGATGATCGTGCCGCGTTTGACGGTATCACCGCGCGCCACCAGCAAGGCTTCGTTGTGCGCATAGGCGGTAACCCAACCGTCACCGTGCTTGATGATGATCAGGCCACCAAAGCCTTCGAGTTCGTCCCCGGCATAGGCCACCACGCCGTCGGACGCCGCGCGAACCGGCGAGCCAGCACTCGCCTTGATATTGACCCCATCATTATAGCGTCCGCCGCTTTTGGGGCCGAAGCTGGACAGCAACCGGCCCTCGATCGGCCAGGCAAAGCGACCGGTGAACAGCGCCGGCTCGGCAAGTGGCTTTTGCGGCGGTAGCTGGCCGGGGATCAGCTTTGGGGCTGCGAACTTGACAGGAGCGGCCGGTTCGGACCCGGAAATCACGTCGCCGATATCGAGCTGGAACGCCTTCGCGCGTTCTTCAAGGCTCATCGCTGCAACCACGCGCGCCGACGGCAGGCGCAGCATTTGCCCGGCAGCGAGCGCATACGGCGCTGACAGGCGGTTGTCGGTGATGACCCGGTCCCAGGCGACGCCATAGGCGCGGGCAATCGCGATGCCGGTCTCGCCGGGTTTGACCCGGTGGTAGCGGCCAGCCGGGATTTTCAGGGACTGGCCGATGGTGATCCGAAACGGCGGGTTGAGGCCATTCTCGGCGGCAAGGGCACCGGCGGAAACATTCGAGCGCGCCGCGACTTTGGCGAGGCTGTCGCCGGTCGAAACGGTGACTGTCGCCTCGGCAACGTCGATGGCGTCAGCGATTACCTTGCGTGCCGTCCACGTCGGTTTCTGCGGTTTGGGCGCAGGTTGCGCAATAACAGGCCGGGGTGCGGGCTTGGCGGGCTGACTCTGCGGCGGGCGCGGGACCGGATTGGCGACGGGCTTGGGTGGCGGCGTGGCTGCACACGCCGCGACAAGCGTCACGATCGCGAGTGTCAGTCCCCGCGCCAGCATCGCTAGCCTAGGCCCGCCAGCGCGGCGCGCAAACCGGCGATGCTTGCGTAGTGCGTCAAATCCAGATGCAGCGGCGTTACCGAAATATGATGCTCGCGGATCGCCTTGAGATCGGTCTCATGCCCCGGTGTCAGGCTGTCCGGACCGAGCCCGAACCAATAATAGGGGGTGCCGCGCATGTCGCGCCGCTCCTTGATGATCAGGCGGCCATAGTCATGGAAACCCTGTTCGGTGACCCGGATGCCCTTGACCGCTGCGGGGGGCACCGCCGGGAAATTGACGTTGATCAGCACACCGGGGGTCCAGGCATCTGCGAGCAGCGCGCGGATAACCTTGGCACCCCATGCCGTCGCGCATGCAAACGGTTCATATTCGCCCGGCTCAGCACCAAAGGTCTGACTGAGCGCAATCGACCGGATGCCAGCCAGAGTGCCTTCCATCGCCGCCGACACGGTGCCGGAATAGGTCACATCCTCGGCCAGATTGGCGCCGCGATTGACACCCGACAGGATCAGGTCTGGTTTGGCGTCTTTCATAACGACGCCCACCGCCATCATGACGCTGTCGGTCGGCGTGCCGCGAACCGCAAAGCGACGCGCGGACAACTGGCTGACCCGTACCGGATCGGCGAGCGTCAGCGAGTGGCCAGCGCCTGATTGTTCTTCGGCTGGTGCAACCGTCCAGACATCGTCCGTCAGCTCTCGCGCAATCGCCTCGAGGATGGCAATGCCGGGGGCGTGGATGCCATCATCATTGGTGACGAGAATTCTCATTGGGAAGTCCCCTCTCCCCGCTCATGCTGAGGCATGAGTCGCCCTCTCCCCGGTGGGGCGAGGCTATTCTGCGTCCCTCGCCCCACCGGGGAGAGGGCGACTCGCCAGCTGGCGAGCGGGGAGCGGGGGCGCATCAGTCTCACAACGGCTCCAGCCGGGTCAGGCCGCCCATATAGGGGTGGAGGACAGCCGGGATGGTCACGCTGCCGTCGGCCTCCTGATACGTCTCCAATATGGCGACCAGTGTGCGCCCGACGGCGAGGCCGGAGCCGTTCAGGGTGTGGACGAACGCCGTGCCCTTGCCCTCGGCGGGGCGGTAGCGCGCATCCATGCGGCGGGCCTGAAAATCGCCGCAGTTGGAACAGCTGCTGATTTCCCGGTACCGGCCCTGCCCCGGCAACCAGACCTCCAGATCATAGGTTTTGCGCGCGGTGAATCCCATGTCGCCGGTGCACAGCAGCATCCGCCGATAGGCAAGGCCAAGCTTGTCGAGAATGGCCTCGGCGCAGGCCGTCATGCGCTCATGCTCGGCCTCCGATGCGTCCGGCGGGGTGATCGACACCATTTCGACTTTTTCGAACTGATGCTGCCGGATCAGCCCGCGGGTGTCCTTGCCTGCCGCACCCGCCTCAGACCGGAAGCAGGTGGTAAGGGCGGTGAACCGCAGCGGCAGTTGCGCCTCAGGTAGGATCTGCTCACGAACGAGATTGGTCAAAGGGACTTCGGCAGTCGGGATCAGCCAATGAGTCTCCCCGGCCTTGAATAAATCCTCGGAAAATTTCGGCAATTGGCCGGTGCCGTACAACGCCTCGTCGCGGACCAGCAGCGGCGGTGCGACTTCGAGATAGCCATGTTCGCCGGTCTGGACATCAAGCATCCACTGGCCAAGCGCCCGGTGCAAACGGGCAACCCCACCCTTGAGCACGGCAAAGCGACTGCCGGACATCGCGACCGCAGCGTCGAAGTCGAGGCCGAGCCTGGCACCAAGCACATCATGTTCAATCGCGGGAAAGCCGAGGTTGCGCGGCGTACCGCGTTCGCGAACCACGACATTTCCCGCCTCATCGGTTCCATCCGGAACTTCGTCGACCGGCAGATTAGGCAGGGTGCCGAGCACATCATTGAGTGCGCGGGCCGCGTCCCGTTCCTGCTCCTCAAGCGCAGGGAGTCGGGTTTTCAGGTCAGCGACTTCGGTCATCAGCGCAGTCGCGGTTGCTTCGTCCCGGCTCGCTTTGGCCTGACCGATCGCCTTCGATGCCTCGTTGCGCCGCGCAAGCGCCGCCTGCAATTCGGTTTGAACGGCGCGCAGGGCCCGGTCAAGTTCGACAAGCCGCTGACCGGCGGGTGCGACCCCGCGCCGGGCGAGCGCGGCGTCGAAAACCTCGGGCTCGTCGCGGATGAATCGTATGTCGTGCATGAGTGTTCGTATGGCGGCGCGGGCACTGTGGCGCAAGCTGGGAGCGCATCTTCGACGCCGGTGCACCCCCACCCGCTGCGCTAGGGGCGCAGTCGCCTCCCCCTTGAAGGGGGAGGAGGAACGTAGGAAGCATCCGTTCTCCCTCCTCCCCCTCTAAGGGGGAGGCGAGTCGGCTACAGCCGACCGGGAGGGGGTGACACCGACCCCCGAACCCTAGACCTCATATTTCTCGATCACCCACGGCTCAACCGCTGACGCTGCAATCCACTCCGCCATGAAAGGTTGCGCATAAATCGCATCGGCATAGGCCCGGCTGATGTCCGACATCGGGATGCCATAAGTGACAAAGCGAGTCACGACAGGTGCAAACATGATGTCCGCCGCCCCGAATTTGCCGAACAGAAAGTCACCGCCTTTACCAAAGCGCGTCCTCGCCTCGGTCCACAGCGCATCGGCCCGTGCCGCATCGGCGACGGCATCCGAATCGAGCATATGATTGGCCACACGGCGGCGGATGTTCATGCCGGCTTGATTGCGCAGCGCGACAAAGCCGCTGTGCATTTCGGCTGAGATCGATCGCGCAAAGGCCCGGGCGGCCATATCTTCGGGCCAGAAGACATCGCGCCCGACCCGGTCGGCGAACCATTCAATGATCGCCAGACTGTCCCAGACGCAGATGTCGCCGTCCCACAGCGCCGGGACCTTTCCTGCCGGTAGTCGTCCGGACGTCCGGAGTTCGTCATGCTCGTGGGTCCACAATTGGAACAAATGCTCGGCAAACGGCAGGCCGGATTGCTTGCAGGCCAGCCAGCCACGCAGTGACCAGGAGGAATAATTCTTGTTGCCAATATACAGTGTCAGCATCGGATCCTCCTCAGGCGGCAAAATGCTTGGTGGCGACCATCGACGGGCGCTTGTTCCACGCATCGGCGAGTGCTGCCAATTCAGGCCGGGTGCGCCGCCAGTCGAGGATCGAATGCCGAAAATCGAGATAGCCGAGCGCAACAGCGGTCAGCAATTCGGCATAGGGCCGGTAGGCGGGGAGCGCGTCGATCCGCGCCGGAAGCGCATCGAGCGCCCGTTCAATCTGGCTCTGCCAGCGGCCCTGCCAATAAATCGAGCGCTCGCCGGGCGTGCGGAGCTGCTCCATCCGCCACGCGACCGCTGCATCGAGAATTGCATCGCAGTGCGCCGCCAGCGTCATCGCCTGCCAGCGCAGCGGGTCTGCCGGGCGCGGGTACAACTCCCCAGCATCGACCAGGCTGGCGAGATAGGCAAGGATCACCCGGCTGTCATGGATGCTGATGCCATCGTCAGTCGTCAGCGCCGGAATCTTGCCCGATGGGTTGACCGCCACCAATGCCTCGGGGTCGGCCATCGCATTGACCGGCACCTCATCCAGCCGGTCCTCCAGCCCCAGCTCGAAGCCGAAGACCCTGACCTTTCGGGCAAAGGGCGAGGTGTGAGACATATAGAGTTGCATGATGGCCCCTGACTGATTGCGGCGGCCATCTAGCCCAAGCGCGGTTTGACATGCCAGAGGTGTTGGGGTGGGTGGTGCCACTGCCCGCACGGCAAAGGCGCGCAGACGGCGCGCAGCCCTGTCATGTCCGTCAGGACGTTTCGCATTGTCACGATCAGGCGAAGGACCGGTCAGTCGCTCATCAGGAGCGTGAGCAGTGCCGGGTTGACGAACAGACGCTCGCGGCCTGCCCTGCGTTCTTCGAGCAATCCAATCGATACGAGCGCCTTCAGATAAGTCGATGCCGATTGCCGCTGCGCAATACCTGCCGCAACCAGATTGCCGATCCGGCAATAGGGTTGCGCGAACACCAGTTCGGCAAGCTCGCGGCTGTAGATGCGCGGCGCGTTCGCGCGCATCGCAGCCGCCGTTTGATCGAGCAAGAGCTTGATGGCTCTGATCCTGGCGCTCGTCCACCGGGCGGTCTCGCCGACCGCATCGATCAGGAAGAGGAGCCACGGCTCCCAATCAGCTTTGACCGTAACGTCCAGCAGCAAGCGGTAATAGTCGGTCTTCCGGCGGATGATGGCGCGGCTCAGATACAGCACCGGGATATCGAGTAACCCCTGTTCGACCAGGAACAGCAGGTTGATGACACGCCCGGTGCGGCCATTGCCGTCACTGAACGGATGGATTGCCTCGAACTGGTAATGCTGCACCGCCAGCCGGACCAGCGGATCGACGTCGTCGGCGGCGTGGATGTAGGTTTCCCAATTGCCGAGCAGCTCGCGGATCAGCCGTTCGCCTTCGGGCGGGGTGTAGATGATCTTGCCGGTCCGGTCATTGGCGAGCGCGGTCCCCGGCGTCTTGCGGACGTCGATGTCCACGCCCTTGATCGTCTGGCAAATGTCCACGGCTGTCCGCGTCGATAAGGGGCGCTCCGACAGGCTCCGATAGCCGTCGGCGAGCGCTGTGCGGTAGCGCAGCGTTTCCTTGGTTGCTGCATCGGCTCCAGCATTGATCGGTGTGCCCGCGAACCGGAATAACCGGTCGCCCGTCGTCACAATGTTTTCGATTTCCGAGCTGGCCTGCGCTTCCAGGAGCGGGATGCTGTTAATGAGGATCGCTTGATTGGGAATGAGATCGCCCAGCGCCTTGAGTTCGGCGAGCGCCGCGCGCGCCGATATGCACGCCTTCAGCACCGAGGAGGATTCCAGCGCAGACGCTGGCGGAATTGTCGGCAGGTCATTGTAAGGCCGGGCAGCATCGAATATCATATGTCGATGTTTAGCCAAATTATCGACATATTCAACCGATATGTCGATGGCATCGACATTTGCGGTTTGAGCGGTCGGTATCAACCGCCGCGACGACGAAACATGGCAGTCCGAGCCGCGGGTGGCACCGCATCACCGGGCGCATCGGCCAGTCGAGTTACAAAGTCGAAGGCGAGACCCGCTACTCGATCGACCTGTTCGCGGACGGCTTCGCGATCCTCGCCAAAGCCAAGGTCAAGACTGTGGATGACGACATGCAGGACTGACCATCCAGCGGGGCGGCTATGCCGCCCCGTTTTGGTTGGAATTTATGTTGTCGTGTCAAAGATACCAATGACCGAGAGTGGGGGGGGAGCGGTCTGGCGGGTTTTGGGGAGAGAGGCGCTAAAGCAGACTCGACGTGAATCAAGCATTGTGTATCCGGAATCAGCTCGGGGTCGCTAAACGCCGTGTTCTCAACCCTTGAACGTCAAAATTCCGTTCCTATTTTGTGCTAACACTCGATTGAGGGGGCGCCTCGAAAATGAAAAGTTGGTTTCCGTTCACTGACTATGAGTTTTACGCCTACATCACTTCTGGCGTGATCGTGATTGCTGGCGTTGATTATGCTCTTTTCGGCAGCATGCTTGTCAACCGGACGGAATGGACGATTGTACAGGGTGTGTTCTGGACGATGATCAGTTATCTCGTCGGGCATATCACCGCTGGCCTGTCCTCATTCTCGCTTGAGCAGACGTTGGTGAAAAAGGTATTCCGCGCACCGGAATTGGTTATCCTCGGCCTGAGCCAGCCCCGTTGGTTTGAACGGATATTCAAGTCACTGTTCGCACTTGAATATTCAGCCTTCCCGCCAGCAATCTGCGACGAGATTCTCGACAGATTTGCCACTAAGCTGAACTGCGACCGGGCGTCCGTGACAGACCCCGAAACGATGTTTCAAACCGCGTTTGCTGTTGCGCGTTACGAACCGACGAGCGAGGCGCGGTTGAACCAGTTCAT
Organism: Sphingosinicellaceae bacterium; assembly: GCA_043759675.1. Classification (GTDB taxonomy): domain Bacteria; phylum Pseudomonadota; class Alphaproteobacteria; order Sphingomonadales; family Sphingomonadaceae; genus JADCGM01. The sequence continues at coordinate 7,070 of JAYVLC010000206.1, read as the reverse complement.
GAACCTCTATGGCCTATGCCGGAATGTCGCGTTCGCGGCCTTGCTTGTTGCGGTTCTTCTGGTGTGGAAGCGGATATGTAGTCCGGTGCCGATAGATGGCCCATTGCTACTTGCCGCATTGGCTCTGGCTGTCGGAATGTTCGGACGATTCCTCAAATTCTATGCAGCCTACACGCGGGAAACACTCCGCGCATTCGGGAGGAAGGCCCCATGAGACTTGAGATTTTCGACGTAGAGCACGGTCAATGTGCTTTGCTCACCGGTGATGCAGGCGAGCATATGCTGATCGACTGTGGGCATAACTCCGCAACGGGATGGAGACCTTCAACACATCTTGCGCAACTCGGCGTGAGCACCTTGGATTGGCTGGTTGTTACGAACTACGATGAAGATCATGTGAGCGACTTGCCAAGGGTCCGCGAGAGATTCAACGTGAGGTTGCTCTCGAGAAACAAATCGGTGACCGGTCCCGATTTGCGCCGCCTGAAATCCGTTCATGGCTGCGGAAATGGTATCGACTCCCTTGCCGACATGATCGGTCGATTCACGGGGACAGCGACGGAAATCCCAAGTTTTGGTGGGATGACTCTTAAGTCGTTTTGCAACAAATATCCGGCAGACTTCGATGACGAGAACAATCTGAGCCTAGTAACGATCTTGAGTTGGCCGAATTTCAAGATTTGCTTTCCAGGCGATATGGAAAAGGCTGGCTGGATGAAATTACTGGAGAATCAGGATTTCAGATCCTCTATATCGGACTTGAATGTACTGGTCGCGTCGCATCACGGTCGAGAGAGCGGTCGCTGTGACGAGTTGTTTTCTCTCACTGGTCTCAATCCCAATTTGATTGTCGTTTCTGACGGCGAGATTCAATATAAATCCCAAGAGACGATCAATTGGTATGGAACGAAGGCTATCGGCTGTGAATATAATGGCCGGAACCGAAGCGTTCTTTCAACGAGAAACGACGGAAAGATCAATTTCGAAATCGGATCAAATGGGGCGACTTTTAGCACTGGAGCATAAGCCGGGGAAATTTGGAGGACGCACTACTAATCAGGTGACCGCTATCGGCGTTAGCCCGTCACAGCCCGAACGACCACCATGCCGCGAAAGTTCCCGTCAACCTCACACCGGATCAAACAGCCCCGCAAATTCCTTGTCCGTGTAATATCGCAACTTTTTCACGATCAGCGGGCTTTCGCCAACCCGCATGAGCAGTAAGGTGTCAGGCGCGAGCTTCATGATTTCGTTGGCATCCATGAGATTACGCGCGGCGAGGTGCTGGGTTTTGCTCAAGGTTCGTTCAGGGTCTTTGACGATCACGTCCTTTTCGCTCTGTCCGCCGGTTTCATAGGCGATGGTTTCGCGGCCCATCGTCTTTGAGAGCATATCGGCGGTATCATAGTCATTGACCCCGAATGCCTGGAGGACACCGGCGTTGGACAGGAACGTCCCCGCGCTTGTCCCGTAGAGGCTGCGGAGCTGGTGGATGTCCTGCAAGATCGGCCAGAGTTGCAGGCCGTAACCGGCCACCAAGCCCCACCGCTTGGCGCGGCGGTCCGGGTCGGCTAACGCTTCGGGCATGAACCATGCCGCCGGACCGCTTGCTGACCTGTTGATCGTTGACCTGTCGCGGGTGCTGGCGGGGCCCTATGCGACGATGGTGCTGGCTGACCTTGGCGCACGGGTGATCAAGGTTGAACAGCCGGGGGTGGGGGATGACAGCCGGCATATCGGGCCGTTCTCGCCGTCCGGGCAATCCGCCTATTTCAGCTCGATCAATCGGGGCAAGCAATCGATCGCGCTTGATCTGAAGGCGGCGACTGACCGTGCGACGTTCGAGGCGTTGCTGGCGCGGGCCGATGTGGTGGTGGAAAATTACCGCCCCGGCGTGATGGCGAAGCTCGGTTATGGCTGGGAGGCGCTGCACGACCGCTTCCCGCGCCTGATCTATGCGGCGGCGTCCGGATTCGGGCACAGCGGGCCGGACAGCCGCAAGGCGGCCTATGACATGGTGGTGCAGGCGATGGGCGGGATCATGTCGATCACCGGCTGGCCGGGTGGGCCGCCGACCCGGGTCGGGACGTCGGTTGGCGACATCACGGCGGGGTTGTTCACCGTGATCGGCATATTGTCCGCCGTGCACCACCGGGAAAAGACCGGCACGGGCCAGTTTGTCGACGTCGCGATGCTCGATAGCCAGATTGCCATATTGGAAAATGCCATTGCCCGTTATGCGGTGACGGGGGTGTCACCGGGACCGCTGGGCGCGCGCCATCCGTCGATCACGCCCTTTGCGGCCTATGCCTGCGCCGATGGCTTTGTGGTGATTGCCGCCGGTAATGACATGCTGTGGGGCAAGCTGAGCGCGGCGCTCGGCCTGGCTGACGATGCCCGCTTTGCCACCAACGCGCTCCGGACCGAACATGTCGACGCTGTTGCCGCCGCAATTGAGGCGGCACTTGCCGGGCTGACAGCCGCAGAGGCGCTGGCGCTGTGCGACGCGGCAGGTATCCCGTCTGGCCCGCTGCACAATACCGAACAGGCGCTGAACCACCGGCAGGTCCGGGCCCGCAACATGGTGATCGACACCGCGTTTCCCGACGGCGCGCCGCTGATCGCTGCGGGCAACCCGGTCAAGATGTCGGCCCATCCTGACCCGGCGACCCGTCCCAGGGCGCCATTGCTCGATGAACACCGCGCCGCCATCCTTAGCGAACTGGGCCTGCCATGATCGACGCCGAGCTGATCCCGTTTGCCGAACGCCTCGCCGACGCTGCCGGAGCCGCGATCCGGCCCTATTTCCGGACGCCGTTCACCGTTGAGACCAAGGCCGACCTGTCACCCGTTACCGCCGCCGACCGCGCGTCGGAAACCGCCATCCGGCAGTTGATCGAAGCCCATTATCCCGACCACGGCATTATCGGCGAAGAACTTGGATCGGTCCGGGAGGCCACCCGCTTCGTCTGGGTACTCGACCCCATCGACGGCACTCGCGCGTTCATCGCCGGGCGCCCGCTGTTCGGGACCCTGATTGCATTGCTTGATGATGGCATCCCGGTGCTCGGCATTATCGACCAGCCGATTGCCGGGGATCGCTGGGTCGGCGCGACGGGACGCCAGACACTGTTCAACGGCAGCCCTGCCTCAACCCGCCAATGCCCGGAGCTGGCCGACGCCTATGCTGGAACAACCTCACCGCAGGCTTTTGACTCAGGCGACTTTGCCTGCTTCGAGCGGCTGCGCGCCAACGTCCGCGAAGTCCTATATGGCGGCGACTGCCACAATTATGGCCTGCTCGCTTCCGGCTGGCTCGATCTGGTGGTGGAGGCGGGCCTGAAGCTCCATGATTTCGCCGCGCTCGTGCCGGTGATCGAGGGCGCGGGCGGGGTGATGCGCGATTGGTCCGGCAAGCCGCTGCATATGGCAAGCGATGGCCGGGTGATCGCTGCCGGAGATGTAAGGCTGATGGCCGGGGTCGTCGCCGGATTGTCGGCCTAACTGCCGCCCCTCAGCGGAACCAGCACAGCTGTTCTGATGTTGCGAGCATTGTTCCGGCCCGGCTCCACATGGTTTTGCGCGACCCGACGGTTGATTGCTCGATCCGGGTGGCGATCATCTCCGACAGGATGAAATCATCCCCGCAGGCCGCGAGTTCGGCCTCGCTGGCGAGGAAATTGACCGACAGGGTCAGGGTGGCCGATGGGCGGGGGCCGGGGCTGACCGCGAAGATGCGTGGCGCCCCCAAATCCGACAGCAGGGCCAGCGTCAGCACGTCGATCGGTCGGCCCGACGTTTCCCTCTCCCAGCCAAGTGTGCGCGTGTCATCCTTGTTGAACGGCAGCCCGCTCGCGGCCGACCGGACCTCCAGCGGCGGCTTGCCGGGAAATGGCGGTCGGAAGGCAGAAAACGTCTCCGGGAGTGCGATCTCGGGCATCGCACCTTCTGTGTAGCTGTCGCTGTCGCGGCGGTTGGCAAGGATGACGGTCGCGGTGGCGAGTACGGCCTCGCTCCCGTCGATCATCAGGTCGCAACGCCAATGCGCGAGTGACCGTCCCGCCCCAATGCAGGTCGTGCGAAGCATCAGCTCGCTGTCCGGCTGCACCGCTGCAACAAAATTGACCGTCATCGCGATGGCCGAGCCGGTGGCGGCCGGGTCACTGATCACCGCCTTCAACAGCAGGGCCACCGTCCAGCCCCCGAACATGCCGTTGTTCGCGACAAAAAGCGGCTGCGCCCGCGCGCGCCACAGGTGCGGGCCGACAGGTTCAAGCGCCAGCGAGTCGTCCAATGTGGTCATGATTCTCCGGGGGGCAGTCGAGGCACCCTGAATGCACCGCTAGCGTGACCGGGGCAACCGGGGGCAAGGGTCAAGCGCAAATTCGTGCGAGCCCACACCGGTTGCCATTCCCACCTCCTCCCGCTATAGGCCCGTCCCTTCGAGAGTCGCCCGGCTGAAGGGCTGCCGTGGCGACTCACAATCGAACCCCTGGATAGGAGTCGAAAATGCCCAAACTAAAGACCAAGAGCGGCGTCAAAAAACGCTTCAAGCTCACGGCGTCCGGCAAGCTGAAACATGGTGTCGCTGGAAAGCGCCACCGCCTGATCAGCCACAACGCCAAATATATCCGCCAGAACCGCGGCACCGAAGTGCTCGCAGCCGCCGACACCCAGCGCGTCAAGCTCTGGGCGCCCTACGGTCTTGGTTAAGGAGGGATAGCAAATGGCACGCGTTAAACGGGGCGTCACGGCGCACGCCCGCCACAAAAAGGTTCTGGACGCTGCGAAGGGCTATTATGGCCGTCGCAAGTCAACGATCCGCATCGCCATGCAGGCGGTGGAAAAAGCCGGTCAATATGCCTACCGCGACCGCAAGGTAAACAAGCGCAACTTCCGCGCCTTGTGGATCCAGCGCATCAACGCGGCGGTGCGGGAACAGGGCATGACCTATGGTGTGTTCATGCACGGCTGCAAGCTGGCCGGCATCGAACTGGACCGTAAGGTGATGGCCGATCTCGCGATGAACGAGCCTGAGGCGTTCCTGACGGTCTTTGTGCAGGCGCAGACCGCGCTCGCCGAGGCCGCCTAACACACAGGCGAAACGGGTTAAGGGGCGCGGGCTGCTGCACGGCGGCCCGCGCCCTTGTCGTTTGGGGGGGCGTTGCATCACCGATGCACCGTCATTCCCGCGAAGGCGGGAACCCAGTCCGAACAAACAACTTGCGTGCGTCCGCGCGCGCTCCATGAAGAGTGCTAGGTTCCCGCCTTCGCGGGAATGACGGGGAAAACAATGCGCGACGTTGAAACTCTGCACAGCGACCTGCTTGGTGCGGTCGCGTCCGCCGCCGACCTCGAGGCGATCGAGGCTGTGCGGGTTCGCGCGCTCGGAAAAGCCGGGTCGGTCACCGCGCTGCTCAAGACGCTTGGTGCGATGTCGGCGGAGGATCGGGCAACGGCGGGGCCAGACTTCAACGGGCTGCGGGAGGCTGTGTCTGCCGCCATCACAGCAAAGAAGGCCGACCTTGAAACCGCAGCTCTCGATGCCCGCCTTGCGACTGAGCGGATGGACATGACGCTGCCCGTCGGTCTCGGCCCGCAGGGGTCGGTGCACCCGATCAGCCAAGTCATGGATGAACTCGCCGAGATTTTTGCCGATCTGGGTTTCGCGGTCGCAACCGGCCCGGAGATTGAGGACGATTGGCACAATTTCACCGCGCTCAACATCCCAGAAAGCCACCCGGCGCGGGCGATGCATGATACTTTCTATTTTCCGAACCAGATGGCAGTTGACGGCAAGCGGATGCTGCTGCGCACCCACACTTCGCCGGTTCAGGTGCGGACGATGACGTCGCAACAGCCCCCCATCCGGATCATCGCGCCGGGTCGGGTCTACCGCTCCGATTCCGATGCAACCCACACGCCGATGTTTCATCAGGTCGAAGGGCTGGTGATCGACAAGGGTATCCACATGGGCCACCTCAAATGGACGCTGGAGACCTTCCTCAAGGCGTTTTTCGAGCGCGACGACATCGTGTTGCGACTTCGCCCTAGCTACTTCCCCTTCACCGAACCCTCTGCCGAAGTCGATGTCGGTTTCACGTGGGAGAATGGCCGCCGGGTGCTGGGCGGGTCCGAAGGCTGGATGGAATTGCTCGGCAGCGGCATGGTCCATCCGCGCGTGCTGACCGCCTGCGGGATCGACCCGGATGTCTATTCCGGCTTCGCGTTCGGGGTCGGCGTCGATCGGCTGGCGATGCTCAAATATGGCATGGATGACCTGCGACCCTTCTTTGACGGCGATCTGCGCTGGCTCCGGCACTATGGTTTCCGCGCACTTGATGTGCCGACGCTTAGCGGAGGAGTGGGCGCATGAAGTTCACCCTGTCCTGGCTGAAGGAGCACCTGGAAACAGCGGCGTCGCTCGACGATATCGTGCTGATGCTGACCCGCATCGGGCATGAAGTCGAAGCGGTCGAGAATCCGGCGGCAAAGCTGGCACCGTTCATCATCGCGCGGGTTCTGACTGCCGCCCCGCATCCGCAGGCCGATAAATTGCAGGTGCTGACCGTTGATGCCGGTGATGGTGTCGCGCAGCAGGTGGTGTGCGGCGCTCCCAATGCCCGCGCCGGACTTGTCGGCGTATTCGGCGCACCGGGTGCCTATGTGCCTGGCAGTGACCTGACCCTGAAGGTCGCGGCCATCCGTGGTGTCGAATCGCGCGGCATGATGTGTTCGGAGCGCGAGCTTGAACTGTCTGACGAACACAATGGCATAATCGACCTGCCCGCCGATGCGCCGGTCGGGATGGCCTATGCCGCCTATGCCGGATTGGATGATCCGGTCATCGATGTGGCGATCACCCCGAACCGTCAGGATTGCATGGGAGTGCGGGGCATTGCCCGCGACCTTGCGGCAGCAGGGCTTGGTCGACTTAAGCCTCTGGCTGAGGCGTATCGCATGGCATCGCTTGAGGTGACGCGCAGCGGGGCGGGGCCGGACGTGCGCACGGATGATGCAACCGGCTGCCCAGCATTTTACGCCTGCTCGGTTTCGGGCGTCACCAACGG
>JAYVLC010000205.1:0-4639 GCA_043759675.1 Sphingosinicellaceae bacterium | reverse complement strand
GCGGCCAGCATCCGCACGACGCGGTCGGCACCGTGCTTGGTGCGGGTAAAGACCAGCACCCGGCCCTTGCCCATGTCGCGCAGCGTGACGGTCAGCAGCGCCTGCTTTTCCGCCTGATTGACGAAGGTGGCGCGCTGTTCGACGCGCTCGACTGTGGTCGCAACGGGTGCAACCGCAACCTGCGCCGGGTTGGTCAGGAACTTGTCCGCCAGCTCGGAGATGGTCTTTGGCATCGTTGCCGAAAAGAACAGGCTTTGGCGCTTACGTGGCAGCATCGGGACGATGCGCTTCAACGCGTGGATGAAGCCGAGATCGAGCATCTGGTCGGCCTCGTCGAGCACCAGGAACTCGACATGCGCCAGCGTCATGGCGCGCTGGTCGATCAGGTCGAGCAGGCGGCCGGGTGTCGCGACGAGCACGTCGACGCCGCGCTCCATCTGGCGGATCTGGCGGTTGATCGGCACGCCGCCGAACACCGTGGTGACGCTGAGGTTGAGGAACTTGCCATAGTTGCTGAAGGATTCAGCGATCTGGCTGGCGAGTTCGCGGGTCGGGGCCAGCACGAGCACGCGGCAGCCATGGCGCGGCGTCGGGCGCGCGCCCTCAGCCGACAGCCGGTCGAGAATTGGCAGCGCAAAGGCTGCGGTTTTGCCGGTGCCGGTCTGCGCGATGCCGCACAGGTCGCGGCCGGCCAGCACATGCGGGATAGCCTGCGCCTGGATCGGCGTCGGGGTGGTATAGCCTTCCGAGGCCAGCGCACGGGCGATGGGGTCGGACAGGTTCAGGTCGGAAAATTGGGTCATGATTACTTTCAAGTCGCAAAATGCAGGTGGCCCGCGCGACAAGCAGCCGTCACCATTGACGACGCGCCCACGCAGGCTGGAGTAAGGCGACCCGCGTGAATGGGGACGCAAATGAAGGGGACAGTGTCCGAAGGGGAGGGCACAAGGGCGGATGTCTCTCCGCCCGCGCTTCACGCGACCCACCTCATGCGCGCCGTTTCCGGCTGCCGACGCTGTGGCGGGGCATATGGGGGGTCAGAGCGGGAATGTCAAATTGGGGGGTATCGGCCACTGAGGCACGTCATCCTCACGAAAGTCAGGACCTCGTTGAGAGTGGCCGCTTCTCACCGGGAGGTCCTGACTTTCGTCAGGATGACGGGTGGTTTTGGGTGCGGCTACGCGGCGAGAGGTCCTGACTTTCGTCAGGATGACGGGCATGGGGGAGGTGGCAGGACATATGCCCCGGCCAGATTTTCTGACGCGAACCAGTTTACGCTCAGATCACGCCATTCCGGATTAGCAGTTGCGATCAGCGCGATTTTCCACGCCCGTCGCCACGCCTTCAATTGTTTTTCGCGGGCGATGGCGGGAACAATTTCGTCGAAGCGTTCGTAATGGACGAGCTTGTCGAGATTGTAGCGGTGCGCAAATCTCGAATTGATACCCAGCCGATGTTCTGACAGACGTTTCTCAAGGTTAGCGGTCACACCGATATAGAGGGTGCCGTCTGGGCGGTTCGTTAAAATGTAGACATATCCGCCCTTCTCCATTCGGCAACTCTAAACCCACCGTCATCCTGACGAAAGTCAGGATCTCGTCGTGAGTGGCGGCTACCCGGCGGGAGGTCCTGACTTTCGTCAGGATGACGCGTGTTGTTGGGCGTGGCTACTCGGTGGGAGGTCCTGACTTTCGTCAGGATGACGTGGGTCGAAAAAGGCCCTCCCATCTTTGCCCCCTTTGCGGCGTCTGCTGCTGGCGCTATCGTCACCTCCATGCAAACCACACTCATCATCAACGGCGAACGGCGGGCGATTAATATCGAACCGGCGACGCTGCTCGTCGATCTGCTGCGCGATCAGCTCCACCTTACCGGCACGCACATCGGCTGCGATACCTCGCAATGCGGAGCGTGCAACGTGCATGTCGATGGGGTGGCGATTAAATCGTGCACTTTGCTCGCCGTGCAGCTTGACGGCTGCGCGATTACCACGATTGAGGGCGTCGCTAACGGCGAGACGCTGCACCCGATGCAGGCGGCGTTCAAGGCGCATCACGGGCTGCAATGCGGGTTCTGTACCCCCGGCATGGTGATGGCAGGCCTCGAGATCGTCCGCCGCCACGGCCATGACCTCGACCGCGAAACCATCGCGCATGAGCTTGAGGGCAATCTGTGCCGCTGCACCGGTTACCAGAATATCGTCAGCGCCATTCAGGCCGGAGCCAAGGCGATGCAGGATGCGTGAGTTCGCTTACAACCGCGCCACGTCGGTGGCTGAGGCTGCCCGCCTGTTTGCCAGTGGCGGGGAGGCGGCGCTGTTGGCGGGGGGCCATACGCTGATCCCGGCGATCAAATCGCGGCTGCGGATGCCCGATGCCATTGTTGATCTGAACTCAATCCCCGGCCTTGATGGCATTGTGATCGAAGCTGGCCGATTGTGGATCGGCGCGCTGGCCCGTCATGCAGCTGTCGCCGACAGCGCGGTGGTACAGGGCGCGATTCCTTCGCTGGCCGGGCTTGCCGGTCAGATTGGCGACCCGCAGGTCCGCAATCGCGGCACGATTGGCGGTTCGGTCGCCAATAATGATCCGGCGGCCGACTATCCGGCTGCGCTGCTGGCATTGGACGCGGTGGTTGAGACTTCGGCCGGCAGCCACGCCACCGACGATTTCTTTCAGGGCATGTTTGCAACCGCGCTGGCGGATGGGGAGATCATCACCCGCATCGGTTTCCGGGTTCCGCAGGCCGGGGCCTATGCCAAATTCCGCAACCCGGCCTCGCGCTATGCCGTAGTCGGTGTGTTCATCGCCAAATATGCAACCGGCCACCGGGTCGCGGTCACCGGCGCTGGCCCCGGCGTGTTCCGGTGGAGCGAGGCCGAAGCGGCGCTTGATGGCGGTGCCAGCCTCGATGGCATCACCCCTGACGCCGATGGCCTGAACACCGACATCCACGCCTCGGCGGAATTCCGGGCGCATCTGTGCGGCGTGATGCTGAAACGGGCGGTGGCGGACCTGGCGTAAGTTGCGCTGACGGCTTCTGCTCGGCTAAACGCGCACATCCATTTCAGGTAGGGGCTGAGCGTTGGCCGGTCATTCCAAGTTCAAGAACATCATGCACCGCAAAGGTGCGCAGGACAAAAAGCGCGCTGCGGCCTTTTCCAAGCTGAGCCGCGAGATCACGGTTGCGGCCAAGAACGGCCTGCCCGATCCGGCGATGAATGCCCGGCTGCGCGCCGCTGTCATTGCGGCCCGGCAGGGCGGCATGCCCAAGGACAATATCGAACGGTCGATCGCCAAGGCGGCGGGCGGCGGCGGCGATGCCTATGAGGAAATCCGGTACGAGGGGTTCGGGCCGGGCGGCGTGTCGCTGATCATCGAGACGCTGACCGATAATCGCAACCGCACCGCAACCAATGTGCGGACCATCGTGTCGAAGAACGGCGGCAACCTCGGGGCGAGCGGGTCGGTCAGTCACGGTTTCGAGCGGCTGGGCCTGATCAGCTATCCCGAGAAGGTCGGCAGCGCCGACAAAGTGTTCGAGGCGGCGCTGGAGGCGGGTGCGGAGGATGTGGCGTCGAGCGAGGATGGCCATGAAATCTGGACTGCGCTTGATGGGTTGCACGGCGTCGCCAAGGCGCTGGAGGCGGTGCTTGGCGAGGCGGAAGGCACAAAATTGGCGTGGAAGCCGGGCCTGATGGTCACCGTTGGCGAGGGCGATGCGGCGAGCTTGCTCAAACTCATCGACCAGCTTGATGATGACGATGATGTGCAGACCGTCTGGGGCAATTACGACGTGCCGGATGATGTGATGGCGAAGCTGGGTTAGGCGGACCACAGCGGCACCTCATCCTGACCCCTTGCACTCGTCATCCTGACGAAAGTCAGGACCTCGTCGGGAGTAGCCGCTACCCGGCGGGAGGTCCTGACTTTCGTCAGGATGACGATTTGGTCTAGGGTGCATCCCATGCTCCTGCTCGGCCTTGATCCCGGACTGCAAGCCACTGGGTGGGGCGTGATCGCTGTCGATGGCAACCGGTTGCGCCATATCGCCAATGGCTGTGTCAAAAGCCGCAGTAACGACCCGATGGCGATGCGTCTTGTGCAGATATATGATGCGCTCGAAGCGGTAATTGCGCTGCACCGTCCGGACAGTGCCGCGGTTGAGGAGACGTTCGTCAACGCCAACCCGCAATCGACGCTGAAACTCGGGCAGGCGCGCGGCGTCGTGCTGCTGGTTGCCGCCAAGTGCGGGCTGCCGGTGGCCGAATATGCGGCGCGGCTGGTCAAGAAGGCGGTGGTCGGGACCGGGGCGGCGGAAAAGCGGCAGGTGCAGGACATGGTGGCGCGGCTGCTGCCGGGGGTGACGTTTGACAGCCCGGATGCGGCGGACGCGCTCGCGGTGGCGATTACCCACGCGCATCTCGGTGCGACCGCCGCGCGCGTCAAAATGGGCTTGACAGCGTGACGGCAAAAATGTACAAAACAAGAACATTGACTGAGTCGGCGGATGGGGTGCAGCGATGATCGCGCGGCTGAGCGGGCTGCTGGCGAGCGTTGGCGCGGACTCGGTCGTGGTCGATGTGAATGGGGTTGGTTATCTGGTGCAGGCGTCGTCGCGGACGTTGAGCGCGGTCGGG